>CAXTPJ010000299.1:0-5032 GCA_964245855.1 uncultured Ferruginibacter sp.
AGCGGCTGTTGCGATTGCAGCATCTTTCCCCATTCATCAGTAATAGACGGACCATCGGGATGGGTAACAGGAAATTCGGCCAGCGAATTGGAATAGGCGTACCAATGTTCATTTACAAAATCAATCTTACCATCATTGGTAGCAGTAAAAGCCAATTGCGGAATGGCTGCAAGAATGCCATTTAATTCTTTTGCCTTTTGCTGAATTTGCTGCTGGGCATTTTTGCGGACAATGACTTCAAGCTGCAATTTTTGCTGCGCAGCAATCAGTTCCTTATTCTGCTCGTACAGGCGGTAAAATGTTTTTACTTTCAGGATCAGGATATCCGGATCAATGGGCTTGATGATATAATCAATAGCGCCGGAAGAATACCCTTTGGTAATGAATTTTTTTTCTGTATTTACGGCTGATAAAAAGATAATAGGTATGTCACGGGTGCTGTTGTTGCCGGCTAAAAATTCAGCTACTTCAAAACCATCCATGATAGGCATCTGCACATCCAGGATGATAAGGGAATAGCTTTTCTTCAACGTTTTTTTAAGGGCTTCTTCACCGCCGAGGGCGCTGTCAACTTCAAAGGAATGTAATTCCAGTATAGATTTAAGCGAAAAAATATTTTCAGGCCTGTCATCAACAATCAGGATCATAAAGGGAATCTGGTTTAAACTTGTTATTGTTTGTGAGGGTTATTCGCTAACTGTATAAAGATACATACTTGGGTTTTAAAAAAATTGATTTATACGTTTTAAACGACAACAGCTTATCTGCGCCAACGGTATGCCAAACACATTACAAATACCTGTAACGGCTACCCGTCTTTGCGGCACGACGGATTAGGTGAAGAATCAGCAAGACGTTATAAAAACAATCATCTTACAATTTTAGTACGGCGCTCAAACTGTGTAAAATATGTTACAGTTTTATTGGTTTAATATTTGTTCCCGCTTAGTACATACCATAAAAGACAAGCCTTGAATAATTACCAGACCAACCGTTTTAAGCCATTGCAGTTTTTTTTAATCGTGGCCGCAACTCTTTTTTTCCATCAAACTTCCATCGGCCAGCTTAACCCGGTTGATTCTTTAAAAGCAGATTCCCTACGTATTATTTCAGGAAAAGCAGCCCCAACAACAGTTCTACCGCATGAACAATATGATATCGATGATCTGTTCCAACACATTTTTCATCCACACAAGCAGCCTGATTCTGTTGTAAAAAAACCTTCTGGAATAACGGTTATTCCGAATATTGCAGCTAATCCCACAGTGGGGTTTCAATTAGGCATTAAGGCCGTTGCCGGAAGAAAATTGGGTAAAGACCCCAAAACTTTAATGTCTGTCGCCGCTACTTCTATATCAGCTACTACCAAAGGCATTATATATTTTTATGTGAACCACAACATTTTTACAGATGGCAACAAATGGAACTTGCAGGGAAGCCTGGTGGTGGCCAAAACGGTATCACCTGATTTTGGCATCGGCATCGGCACTACCGGCGGACAAACCCCGGAAGATAAGATACTCACCAATGCAGATAGAAAAGGCTATGCATTGCATTCCATTTATTTCAACTTCAGGGAGAAGATTTATAAAAACATATTGCCCAATATTTTTTTAGGTGCTGGTGTTTCGTTTGATGTACGGCGGAATATTGAAGATAAAAAATCAGCGCCAACTGCATTAACGCCTTATCGAATTTACAGCGACCGTTATGGTTTTGACAGGAATCAATACAGCGCTAATGGTTTGTTGTTCAATGTTCAATACACTACCCGGGATAACCAGAACAGGGCTTACAAAGGCGTGTATGGCGATATTGGTTTCAGGGCCAACCAAACCTGGCTGGGCAGTACCAAAAATGCACTGCAGTTTACCACAGATGTAAGGAAATATTTTAGTTTGTCTAAACGCAACCCCGAACATGTGATCGCTATCTGGAATTTTGGCTCTTACCTGTTAACCGGTGCGTTGCCGTATTTAGAATTGCCCGGCACCGGCAAAGATGGTGGTTTCAGGAGCGGAAGAGGTTATGTGGTTACTTATTTTAAAGGCACAAAATACAACTATTCAGAAATGGAATACCGCTTCCCTATCACCAGCAATAAATTTTTAAGTGGCGTAGCATTTTTCAATATGCAGACAGCGAATAACGACCTTGGCACTAAATTGTTTCAACAGTGGCAACCGGGTGGGGGTGGCGGTTTACGCATTTTATTCAACAAAACTACCCGTACCAATTTATGTCTTGATTATGCCTGGGGCAAGTTTGGCGCAAAAGGCTTTTTCCTTGGTTTGAATGAAGCATTTTAGGTTCCCAATACAGTTATTTAATCAATGAACTGACTGAACCTGCATATTGAAGATGCCATGAAAAACTGGAGCTGAACGGAGCGTCGCCACTGAAGCTGCTATCTGTACAATTGATGACAAACAAAATTGATCTCAACATAACCGTACGTTTCTTTAACCTAATTGATGATGACCCTATTTCACTTATTTCAGAAAACCCCATTGCTGATAGTTGACTGGATGAATATTTTGTTCGGTGAAGAAAAATGGGATTTTTTACCGGAGGTTGCTGCACGCTCTGTCATCATGTTCCTGCTGATATTATTTAGCCTGCGCATATTGGGCAAGCGAAGCGTAACACAGTTATCCGTTTTTGAACTGGGCGTAATTACTGGGCTGGGTTCTGCTGCAGGTGACCCGATGTTTTATAAAGATGTTGGTTTGTTGCCAGCGATACTGGTTTTTGTTATTGTGATTGCGCTGTATCGCCTGGTAACTTTTCTCATTAACCATAGCCAGAAAATTGAAAAAGCTTTGGAAGGTGAACCCGTGTATTTAGTTGAAGAAGGCAAATTCAATTGTGAGAATTTTAAAAATGAACTGATTGCATACGATGAGTTTTTTTCACAACTCCGGCAGAAAAGTGTAAGCCATTTAGGGCAGGTAAAATTGGCCATCATTGAAACCAATGGCGCCATCAGTGTTTATTATTACGATGATGAAGAAGTGCAATGGGGACTACCGGTGTTGCCACATTTGTGCAATGAAAAACAACAACATATTACAAAGCCCGGCAAGTATGCCTGCACAGCCTGCGGACAAGTAGAGGAAGTAAAAGCAGCGATCGAAAACCATGAATGTACCGGCTGTAAAAAAACAGAATGGATCGCTGCTATTAATGAAAAAAGAATTGGTTGATGGGTACGTTTATTTCCATTTATCCATCAATACTTTCATAAAATATCCGCCCTCGCCTGGAAGCCAACCTGTTTGCCGTCGGTGGTTTCATGCCAATCGCATAACGGGACACGGGTAGTTGTTTCTGTTACATATTTATTCAACGGTGCAATGAATTTTTTAAAGTCGGTATCGTTATCAGCAAGACAAGCCGTCCAAATAATCCAGTCTGATTTGGTGTATGTTTTACGACTGTCTAACGGTAACCCATAGGGTTGTTGTTTGTTAAGGTAGTGACTGATCTCTTTGGCATACACTTCTTTTGAAAATAAGTTAAACCCAAGCACTTTATCCCACACCATATTGTATTTCTGGCTCCAGGTATTTTTATCATCGAATGTGAGTGCAAAGTGATCGCCGCCATCAGCAACCTGTATCCATCGTCTTACTATGACCACACCTACTAATTTTCTTTTCATGGATAACAATGACTTTCTGCTGCTGGTGAGCAAAAAATTATCGGGCGAAGCAACAGATGCTGAAAATCGCAATATCAATTTTCATGCTGGCAAGCATTGTTTTGTTAGCTTAATAATTGGGGTTTGGTGATAGCCGTTTTATGTAACAGTTCTCCAAATATGGTATTGGCCCAGGCAAACCAGCTCCGGGTAAATTTGGCAACATCGTCCTTATGAAAAGTTTCATGCATAAAGCCCGTGCCTGCATGTGATTTTTGTAAAATGCCAAGGCACTTTTTTATCTCCGCATCATCATTGCTCGTCAACGCCCTTATGGTCACACTCATTGGCCAGATGAGGTCTGTTCCGGCATGCGGGCCGCCAATTCCTTCGCCAGCTTTGCCTTTAAAGAAAAATGGATTGTAATTGCTCAATAATAATTTGCGGGTATTAATATAAACAGGATCAGTATTTTTTACTGCCCCCAGGTAGGGCAATGATAACAGGCTTGGCACATTGGCATCATCCATCAAATTAAAACTACCATAGCCATTGCTTTCAAAAGCATAGACTTTACCAAACTGCGGATGCGTAGTCACTCCATGAATTTGCAACGCTGCCTGCACTTCTTTTGCCAATGCAGTACACTCATTTGCAAACGCATTATCTTGGTGAATTTTAGCCGCCATTTCAGCCAGTTGCTGCAAACTTACCACTGCAAAAAAGTTAGAGGGGATTAAAAACGGGAAGATCGTTGCATCATCACTTGGGCGAAACATGGAATGTATTAAGCCGACTGGTTTGGCAGGGTACCCATAACCACCCAACGGCACACCATCCGTTGCCCAGGCTGTTTTGCGTTCAAAATGATACGGCCCTTTGTTTTCTTTGCGTTGCTGCTCTTTAAATGTTTTTACGATCAAAGCGGCGGCCTTTCTCCAGTGATCATCAAACGGAGTGGCATCATTGGTATTTTTCCAGTAATGATAACTCAGGCGTACCGGGTAACAAAGCGAATCAATTTCCCACTTGCGTTCATGCAGGCCGGGCTTCATGTCGGTTACATCATCTTTCCATTCGCTTACTTTGTTTACATCTTTATAAAAAGCATTGGCGTAAGGATCAAACAAAATATTTTTTGTCTGGCGGTTGATCACACCGGCAATCAATTGCTGTAATTTTTTATCTTCTTTCACCAGCCACAAATACGGCCACACTTGCGCAGTACTGTCCCTTAGCCACATGGCATCAATATCCCCGGTAATGACGTACGTATCCGGTTTGCCATCAATCATTTCAAAATCAACCGTAGTATCTAATGTATTGGGGAAACAATTGTTGAACAGCCACGCCAGTTCTTTATTAGCAGTTTTGGAACTAAAATCGGCA
>CAXTPJ010000300.1:0-4999 GCA_964245855.1 uncultured Ferruginibacter sp.
GTAAGTTTTCTGCTACGTGCAGCGTATATTTTTCATCTACCACAATCTGGGTGCTGTAACCACCGTAGGTTGGCTGGCCTTCTTTGTCCCTGCCATTGTAAGTGCCTACCATACCGGTATCGCAGTATTGCTCTTCGTTGGCAAGGCAACTGGAACAAACCCTGCAGCTATCAACAAAGCAGCCAACGCCGGCCAGTTCGCCAACCGTAAAGTTTTTAACATGATCGCCTACTTTGGTAATGCGGCCAACAATTTCATGGCCGGGCACCATGGGAAAAATAGAACCACCCCATTCATTTTTTACCTGGTGCAGATCGGAGTGGCAGATGCCACAGTATAAAATTTCAATTTGTACATCGTGTGGCCCAACATCTCTTCTTTCAATATTAAATGGGGCAACGGGGCTGGTCTCGTTTTGAACAGCATAAGCATTTACAGTTGTCATGTTTTATTGTTTTGATAATTACAAACCAGGTAGCGGATTTGTTGATGAACAAATCATTATTAAAAAAGCCCCTTTTTTTAAAGAGGCTTATGGCTATTCAATTTTTGTTTGCTTAAAAAATATCACGCAAAGACGCCGGGAAAGAAAAACGCAAGAAGGACAATGAAACTTTGGCTCTTTGCATTCTTGTATGAAAATTGCTTTGTATTGATCCCGATTAACGATTGACCATTGACCACCCTAATTTCCATACACACTCAAAAACTTGATGCGCATTATTTTTAACTGCTCCCAGGTAAAGCTGCTGTCGGCCATTTCTTCCTGTGCAATCTGCAGGCTGCTGGTTTCGCATGATTTAAAATAATCAATGATCTCTTCCTGCTCGTATTCATCTACCAGTTCATCAATGGCGTAATCCAAATTGAGACGGGTACCGCTGGCAACAATGGTTTCCATCTCTTCCAGCAATTCATCAATTTTTAAATCTTTTGTTTTGGCGATGGTTTCCAGCGGTATTTTTTTATCTACGTTTTGTATGATGAAGATCTTGTTATTGTTTTTATTTACTATGCCTTTCACGATAAAATCATCCGGCTTTTCAATGCTGTTGGCTTCAACATAACTGGCTACGGTTTCTACAAACTTTTTACCATAGCGCATGGCTTTTCCTTTGCTTACGCCCTGGCATTTTTCCAGTTCTTCAATGGTGGTTGGATATAAAGTTGCCATATCTTCCAGGCTGCTTTCTAAAAAGATTACAAACGGAGGAAGGTTCTTTTCTTTCGCTACTTTTTTGCGCAACTCCTTCAGCATTTCCATCAGCTTTTCATCAGCAGCACCGGTTGGGCCATTATTTGCTGCAGCTTCTTCATCATCGGCATCGGCACCTTCAAACAGATTGTTCAGTACTATTTTAAAAGACCCCGGTTTCTTCAAGAATGCTTCACCTTTTTTGGTGATCTTCAAAACGCCGTATTCTTCAATGTCTTTTTTAATTAAGCCTTCCAGTATCATCTGTCGCATCAAGGAATTCCAGAAATGTTCATCCTGTTCTTTGCCAATACCAAAAAAATCACGCTCATCATGCCGGAACATTTTTACCTGGGTATTTGGCTTGCCCCGCAAAATGTGCATCAGGTACTCCATGGTAAACTGTTCATCCAGTCCTTTGATAACCGTAAGCGCCTGTTGTGTTTCGGTTTTTGCTTCAATCAATTCTTTAGGGCTGTTACAGTTGTCGCACATTTTAGAACACTGCTTCACATCATAATCTTCGCCAAAATAATTAAGCAATATTTTTCTGCGGCATACAGCGCCTTCGGCATACGAAACCATTTCGTTGATCAATTGCGCACCCACTTCTCTTTCGCTCAACGGTTTGTCACGCATCAGGTGTTCCAGTTTGGCAACATCTTTATGAGAGTAATACAACAGGCATCTACCTTCCATACCATCCCTGCCTGCCCTGCCGGTTTCCTGGTAATAATTTTCTATCGATTTAGGAATGTTGAAATGTATCACAAAGCGCACATCGGGCTTATCGATACCCATGCCAAACGCAATGGTGGCAACAATTACCTGCACTTCTTCATTTAAAAAAAGGTCCTGTCTTTCTGCCCTTAACTTACTGTCGAGCCCTGCATGGTAAGCCACTGCTTTAATGCCATTGGCCATCAGCATTTCGGCCAGTTCTTCTGTTGTTTTCCTGTTAAGTGTATATATGATGCCGCTTTTTCCTTTGTTCTGTGTCACAAAGCGGACAATGCTTTTTACAGTTTGGTCTTTCTGAATTTTTGGTAATATTTCGTAGTACAGATTGGCCCTGTTAAAAGAAGAAATAAAAATTTGGGGATCCCTTAAACCAAGGTTGCGAAGTATGTCGCTCTGTACTTTTGGGGTAGCCGTAGCCGTTAAAGCGATCATGGGCGCTTCGGGTTTTATCAGCTCCATCATCTCTCTTAACCTCCGGTATTCCGGCCTGAAATCGTGGCCCCATTCAGATATGCAGTGTGCTTCATCTACAGCAAAGAATGATACGTTCAGGTCTTTAAAAAATTCGATGTTCTCTTCCTTGGTCAGCGTTTCCGGTGCTACATACAGCATCTTTGTTTTGCCGGAAGTAAGGTCATCTTTTACTGTTTTCTGCTGCCCTTTATTGAGTGTGCTGTTTAAAAAATGCGCCACGTCATCCTGGCTGCTGTAACTTCTTACCAGGTCAACCTGGTTTTTCATTAAAGCGATCAACGGCGACACTACAATGGCGCAGCCTTCGCTGATCATGGCGGGCAATTGGTAACATAAGCTTTTGCCGCCGCCTGTTGGCATAATGACAAATGTATCGTTGCCGGCCAATAAATTTTTTATGATAGCTTCCTGCGGGTCTTTAAAACCATCAAATCCAAAATACTGCTGCAGTTGCGAGGTGAGGTCCTGGTTTTTCTTTTCATCAATCGCTTTTACAGCAACTGTTTTAACCGGCTTTGCTTTGGTTTCTTTTTCTGCTCCAGTCTTTTTTTTTGCTTTTACGGTAGCCATAGCTTTCTTTTCCTTCTCTAAATATTAAAAATGATACAAGTGATAAATGTTTGCCTGGTAATAAAGGGTAAACTGTTTTATCAATTGCACAGCTTGTAAAGATACTTTAATGTGCTGGCAAACGCAGCTTTTGTTTGGTTTAATATACTTTAAGATACCCCTTTTTTTTAAAAGCAGCGATAGTTTTCAGGCATTCCCTAAACTCTTTGTGTTGTGGATGATTTAAAGTAGGTTTGCGGATTGTGCAGCCCAATATTTGCATGTTGGGAGGTATTTACACTGCAACGGCCGCACTGGTTAAAATAATATGCCCGGATGAACGTTGTAGCGGTTCCGTTACGGGGCATTTAAAATTATAGCAGGATATGAACAAGAATAATTACGTTGCCATTATGGCCGGTGGCATTGGCAGCAGGTTTTGGCCCATGAGCCGCATCGATTTTCCTAAACAATTTCTGGATATTTTAAATACAGGCCGCACGCTGATACAGGCTACCTTCGACCGTTTTGCGCTTTTTATTCCGCAGGAAAATATTTTTGTAGTTACTGCTGAACAGTATAAAGATATTGTTGCTGAACAATTGCCGGAAATACCAGCCGGGAATATTTTGTGTGAGCCTTCCCGCAAAAATACCGCTCCCTGTATTGCTTACATTTCTTACAAATTGCGCCAGTTGAACCCGGATGCCAATTTGATTTGTGCGCCGGCCGATCATGTTATTTTACAGGCAGAAGCTTTTAAAGCAGTTTGTTTGAGTGCGCTTGATTTTACTGCCCACATTAAAGGATTGGTAACATTAGGAATAAAGCCAACCCATCCCAATACCGGCTATGGTTATATTCAATACGATCAGCAGCCGGTGAGCGAAAATGTTTATAAAGTAAAAACCTTTACCGAAAAGCCAGATAAGGAATTGGCGAAAACATTTTTATCAAGCGGCGATTTTTTGTGGAATGCCGGCATATTTGTGTGGCAAATTAAAAACATCATCAATGCGTTTGAGAAATTTTTGCCGGAAATGCATGATGTGTTCGACTCAGAAAAAAATTACTTTAATACCGCAGCAGAAGAAGAAGCCATTGAAAGGATTTATCCCCAGTGTGTTAATATTTCCATTGATTATGGCGTGATGGAAAAAGCCGATAATGTTTACATCATCCCCTCCTCTTTTGGATGGAGCGATTTAGGTACCTGGGCCAGTGCTTACGATAACCTGGAAAAAGATTACCTCGAAAACGCAGTGGCCGGCAGCAATGTGATTGTGATAGACGCTACCAAAAACATGGTGCATGCCGATAACAATAAACTGGTGTTGTTACAGGGCCTCGATGATTTTATTGTAGTAGATACAAAAGATGTATTGCTGATCTGCAAAAAAGATAAAGAGCAGGAAATTAAAGAATACGTGGCAGAAGTAAAACGGAACAAAGGAGATAAATACCTTTGATCCATCTTACTAAAAAGCTGTTAATGATTATTCCCATTTATAATATCTTACACAATTTGGCGTTCTATACCTACCCTTATAAAGTAAACTAAATCTTTGTAGCGTTATCCTTATGAATAAAATCCGACGGGGTTGGCACTTAATAGTTACCCCCTTTATTATGTTTGCCGCAGTAGTATTATTCATTCTTGATAATATGAACGTGAATGTTATGCCATTGGCTTCCTACATGTTAAAGGAATCGAAGGAATTATAGTCGCAAAACAGCATTGTAGAATAATAACTACAACCATCCTTCGTTATAGTTATCTCACTTGTAAATTTCTCCGGAAAGATGTAAAGTTGGATTCTATGCAAAAAATATTCCTTATAACAATAGCTATTTTGCTTTTGCTGCCGAATTTATTTACAGCAGACGTCAACGAACAATTGTTGTATAACCAAAAGGAAGATTTTGATCCCCGGCTTGCCTACATTAATTCCATCGATAAGTTAATGCTACACGTTGACAGCATTGCTTCGCAAAAAAACATTGACCCTGCCGGGGATGAATATGTTGCGCTGCTTGAAA
>CAXTPJ010000301.1:0-4996 GCA_964245855.1 uncultured Ferruginibacter sp.
GTGAACTCACCGCAGGCATTGCCCATGAAATTCAAAACCCGCTCAATTTTGTCAACAATTTTTCTGACATCAGTACAGAGATGCTAGGTGAATTGAAAGAATATTTGGCGGCTGGTAAACTGGAAGATGCGAACGCTGTCGCAGATGAACTAACCGGCAACCTTAGCAAGATCAACCATCATGGTAGCCGTGCAGCGGGCATTGTAAAAAATATGCTGGAACATTCCAAAGGCAGCAGCGGCGAACGCCACCCGGTTGCTATCAACCACCTGTGCCGCCAGTATGCACAACTCAGTTACAACAGCATGCTGGCCAAAGATGTATCCTTTACCTGCCTGCTGCAAATGGAATTTGATGATGCCATACAGCAGATCAACGCAGTAACGCAGGACATTGCGAGGGTATTGCAAAATGTATTCAACAATGCTTTTTATGCGGTGCATCAAAAAAGCCTGCAGCAAACATCCGATTACAAACCAACCGTATCGATCAGTACGCATTTGTTGAATGCCGGCGGTATCGAGATGCGCATTAAAGACAATGGCAACGGCATGGCAGAAGCAATTCAATCAAAAATATTCCAACCTTTCTTTACTACTAAACCAACCGGCCAGGGTGTTGGGTTAGGTTTATCTATCAGTCATGATATTATCAGCAAAGGGCATGGTGGAACTTTACAAGTTACCAGTATTGTTGGAGAAGGTACTGAAATGATTATTCAGTTACCTGTTTAAATATTTGTTTTTACAGATAGATAATTATGTGAATTCATTCTAAATAAAAACCTGTCTTTCTATAATTCATACACTTCAATCATGTAAGTTGTTACTTTTTGCTTGCTCAAATTAATTGATAATCATACGGATTCATTGCTAAAATAAAAACATCGTTTCCATAATTCATACACTTCAATTGTGATAGTTGTTACTTTTTGTTTGCCCAAAAAGTAACTAAAAAGGGCCCCGCCATCGAATACAGCCCGATGGCGGAAGGAGCCTTGATGTTGCTTTAGTGCTACTGTAGGATCAACTTCAGTTCCCTGAATAAAGACCTCACCGATTCGTGAAGTTTTAAAAATTCGCAATTCATAAAACAAGTACATAGTGTTTCTTCTGTGCCAAATCAAAATAATAAAAATCAAACAGTCTGCACCCTCTCCTATTAATTTAAAACAGTAACCGGGTTAGCCACCTCTTTTGGTTCGGTCACGCCGAAGGCGGGATTGAAAAAATGCGCAGCAAATTTTTTCAAAGAAGCAAAAGCAGTGGTGTTCCGGTTACACAGCCTCACCGGCTGGGGAGGTGAAAGCAATTCATTTAAAAGAGTTAACATAATTACTTACTTCAAGAAACTGGTGGCAAAATAGTTATTGAAAAATAATTTTAAAAAGCATTCTTCCACCTATTGACATTCCCCACTCATTCTATTACATTAGCACTCCCTTCAATTAAAACAACCAACAATATGGCAACAGATCCGGTTATTGAAACCTTTATGATCAATGGCGTTAGCTATTACCTTCCGGCAACAGATGATGATGTGATCTTCCTCGTCAACAAAGCACAACAGGAAAAGAAAGTGGTCTGCCTGCGGGGCGCTGCACACTCCCGCCCATTGATCAGCAGCCTCGAAGCAGAAGCAGATGCCGGCCGCTTGTATTTGTTGCTGGCCAAGATGGTGGCAGTTAGTTTTAATGATGCGCTGCAACAGGCCACCGTACAGGGCGGCTGCCATTTAGGAATGGATCCCAGCGATCCGCTGGACGAGGCAAGCGGCGATGAACTGCCATACAAATCCACAGTAGAAAACTCATTTCTCTATCAATTAGACCAGCACCGACCCGATCCTTCCAAACCATTAAACGGTTGGGCCGTTCCCGACCTCGGCGGCATCATCCATCAAACCGTTGGTGGATTTTTATCCACCGGTTCATCCGGCAGTAATTTGTTTGCCTCCTTCAATGAAAGCCTGGTAAGCCTTACCATTATAACCGGCGGAACCGATGGTGCAAGGAAGCAAGTCTTCAGCAAAGATGATCCCAATTACCCTGACATCACGGAAAATCCATTCTATGCCGCCGGTGTTGCCCTGGGATTGTTTGGCGTAATTGTATCGGCCACTTTTCAGTGCGTTGATAATTTCAACATCAGTGGCAATGAATCTACGGTGAAGGAAGTTGATTGTCCTATTGATATGTTTGGCGACCAGCCCAACCTGCCATCACTGGCTGATTTTTTTCAGCAGCACCATTACAAACGCATAATGTGGTGGCCACAAAATAAAGTGAGCAAGATGGTGATATGGCAGGCCGAGCCAATGGCTGATGCGCCGGGTTTTAAACCCAATCCTTACCAGGAAGTACCGGATATAAAAATTGATGGTATTGAAACGCCTTTGCCTGCTGAGATATGCGCCAACCTGATGCTGAGCGGCTTTGGTGAAATACCTTCTTTCCTTGATAAGTTAAAGGCAGCTCATCCACTTGCGTATGCAGTGTTAGATGCATTGGAAGATGATGAAATAGTTCCTTTTTTACTGAATTTATTTGTGCCGCTCAACCCGGTTAAAGATGGTAAACCTATGCCGCCGGCCTTCCAGGATGTTTGGTACAATGGCATCCCGATGGATAACCGCATCAGCGATTTCCTCATCCCGGTTTGGTTTACAGAGCTTTGGTTCCCGCTGGAAGATGGGCCTGCAGTGTTGAACACATTGCGGACTTTTTTTCAGCAAAACCCTGCTATTGTTGGCACTTTTTCTTATGAAATCTACCCGGGAAAAGCGAGTGAATTCTGGCTGAGTGCGGCATACAAAAGAGATGTCTTTCGCATAGATATGTTTTGGTTCGGCGACAATCCAGGTTCACCGCTCAATACATTTTATCCTGCCTTGTGGGATGTATTGTACAACAACCAGCATTTTTTCCGCCCGCACTGGGGCAAGTTTTTACCGGCCGGCGACAGCAGGGAAGGCGTAAGCTACCTGCGGCAACAATATCCCAATTTCGATAAATGGCTGGCCGTACGCCAACAGATGGACCCGCAACAGGTATTTGTAAGCGACTATTGGCGAAGTCATTTAGGCATTCCGCCGGTTGGTAGTTAAGGTATATTTTATCAAAATGGCCTGTACAATTTAAAAATTGTACAGGCCATTGCTTTTATAAATACTGTGTTACCAGCTATAAATTTTCATAGCATCATCTTTGTGAACTTGCTCTGTGAATTTTTTCTTTCCAGTGAAAAGAAAAAATTGATCTCACTTGTACTTTTTGTTATAATGGCATCAGTAGCTTCCAGCTACAGGCAGCAAATCAAATCGCTAACAGTAACCAATAGCCGAAAAAATTATTTCTGTTACACAAGCAACAAATTACTTTTCAACCGAACCGCTGGAGGCTAAAAGCCGCCGCCAGGGTTCTGCCATCTTTTTGATTATAAAGCGGGCATCCCCGTCAGTGGTTTGAAAACGCTGACGGCGGATGATTGATAAAAAAATCATTCGGCCATAATCCTGTATCAAACGGCCTCGAATAAAAAGTGTTATAAAATTTTCACATTGGCCGTCAAAAAATCAAGGCTGTTTGAGCCAGCAATCACTTTAATTATTTTGACTCTTGAGGCGAGTTCCTTGATTTTAGGCTGATATAAAAAATTTAAGCCTTTTTATTCGCAGCCTTGATTTTTTTGTTACTTTTTTTATCAAGAAAAAAAGTAAGCAGAGACGAACTATTTCGCTTCCTTCGCCAACTTCCTCAACACCACCCATTGCTTCAATGCATCTCTTGCATCCACAGCAGGGTAACCCAATACTTTGGCGCCATCGGGCCAGTTATTGATCACACCCGAATTACCACCCACAGAAACACCATTGCCCAACGTAACATGGTCAGATATCCTGGCTCCCCCGCCAACAATAACACCATCACCCAACGTTACAGAGCCTGCCAGTCCACTGGCGCCGGCCATGATGCAACTGCGGCCCATTTTACTGTTGTGCCCTATCTGTATCATATTATCAATCTTACATCCATCACCCACAATGGTAGCGCTGAACTTGCCCCTGTCAACACAACTGCTGGCGCCAATTTCAACGCCATTGCCAATGATCACATTGCCAATGTGTGGAATCTTCATCAGCCCTTTGCCATCCGGCGCCGGCCGGAAACCAAAGCCATCTGCACCTATACTAACGTTGGAATGCAGGATGCAGTAACTTCCTACCACACACCTTTCCCTGATAACGGTGCCCGACCAAATTTGAGTATGGTTACCAATGCTTACAGTATCAAAAATAGTTACGTTGGGGTACACGGTACTGTTAGTACCAATGGTTACATCTTTACCTATGTAACATCCGGCACCAATTTTACTGCCGGCGCCAATGCTTGCCGATGCATGTATGACTGCCGTAGGATGAATATCCATGTCAAAAACCACCGGCTCCGGCATAAACATTTCCAGCACTTCAGCCATGGCAATGTCTGCATCTTTTACTTTAATGATAGCCTTGCCTTCGCCTGGTTCTATTGCGATGTCTTCATTTACGATGGCGGCACAAGCAGCGGAACTCTCCCATGCCTTTACAAACTTTTTATTGCCAACAAAAGTTACCTGTGTGTTGTTGGCCTTTGCAAGGTCTTCCGGTCCACTGATTATTAATTCGCTGTTACCGGTCAATACCCCTTTTATTTTTTCTGTTATTTCAACAATGCTGAAACTTTTCATGCTGTAATTTTTTTAGGTTGTATAGGTAAGCAAATTTTATGATTCAGCATATTTTTTGTTACTTACTGTAAAACGAACTGCAGCAGGTTTGACATTTTTAATTGTTACATTTAGGTAATTAAACAATGCTTCATGCCAACGAAAAAAGTAGCTCCCAAAAAAACCACCCAACCAAAAACGCTCATTCAAAAGATAGGAGAACAGGCCACCCACTTAAAAGAAGAGATCATTGCAGGTAAAGACCACCTGGTAGAAATAGCCAGTCATGC
>CAXTPJ010000302.1:0-4979 GCA_964245855.1 uncultured Ferruginibacter sp.
AAACAAAAAGGTAATGTAAGAAAACTGTTTGCCGGAATGACTGGATAGAATTGTAAAAAAAGCTGCGTAAAGAACCAAAGCACAAGAGTGCGACGCCACTGAAGTGGAATAGTATTTCAAAAGCCCGGTACAAAATCAAATTTCTAGCCCAGGCATTTTTGAAATGTTATCAGCATTTTAAGCCTTCCTTTTTAATAACAACAGCATATCAAAATAGTATATTTGCAACCAAATCAACATGAACATGACCGTTAAAAATAATTGGACTTTATCCGAAATAAACGAAATATACAACCGCCCATTACTGGATTTGATTTTTGATGCGGCCACCATTCACCGCCAGAACAAAGCTTACAGCGAAGTACAGATCAGCAGCCTTATTTCGATTAAGACGGGCGGCTGTAAAGAAGACTGCTCTTACTGTCCGCAGGCAGCCCGCTACCATACTGGTGTTGAAGTAGAACCATTGATGACAGTAGAGAAAGTAAAAGCAAGGGCAGCGGTTGCCAAAGCAAACGGTGCCTCAAGATTGTGTATGGGTGCAGCCTGGAGAGAAGTGAGGGACAACCGTGATTTTGACCGGGTACTTGAAATGGTAAGCGAAGTTAATGACATGGGTATGGAAGTTTGCTGTACCCTTGGTATGCTTACTTACGAACAGGCCGAACGCTTAAAAGAAGCCGGTTGCTTTGCCTATAATCACAATATTGATACGAGCAGCGATAACTATAATAACATTATTACCACCCGCACTTTTGAAGACCGCCTGAATACGTTGAATAATGTTCGTAAGGCAAAACTGAGTGTATGTTGCGGAGGCATTGTTGGTCTGGGTGAAACCGATGAAGACCGTATAAAAATGCTGCACACTTTATCAACGATGGAGCAGCATCCGGATTCTGTTCCCATCAATGCACTGGTTGCAGTAAAAGGTACACCTTTGGAAGATAACCAGCGCATCGGTATTGATGAAATGTTGCGCATGATTGCCACCGCAAGGATACTAATGCCCAAAAGTGTGGTACGGCTAAGTGCCGGAAGAAATGAAATGACCGTTGCAGAACAGGCGCTGTGCTTTATGGCAGGTGCCAATTCCATCTTTGCCGGTGAAAAATTACTGACTACGCCCAACCCGGATTTTGATACCGATATGCAGATGTTTAAAATGCTGGGTCTTACGCCACGCAAGGCTTTTAAAGATGTAAAAGCAGCCGCTGAATTGGCTGTGTAAATTTTTTAAACTTTCGGGGTGAGCCACTCTTTGGAGTGGCTCACCCGTACTATACGATACAACTCATTTCACCGAAAGCAACTCAACTTGTCATCTCCCAATCAACAGTTTGATGAATACCTCCGGCAAAAACTGGAGGAGAAAAAGTCGGTCGGTACACTGCGTACATTGATCCATGCAACCGGTAAAATTGATTTCAGCTCCAACGATTATTTTGGTTTTGCCCAAAGTGGAATACTTAGTAAAGTCAATTATCATAACCTGCCTTCAGGCGCAACCGGCTCCCGTTCCATTACCGGCAATTCTGCTTTGGCAGAAGAAACAGAACAACTGATAGCGGCTTTTCACAATAGGCAATCAGCGCTGATATTCAATGCCGGCTACATGGCCAATGTTGGTTTATTTTCCTGCATTTTAGCCAAAGGCGATACATTCATTACAGATGAATACATTCATGCCAGCATGATCGATGGCATGCGGTTGAGTTATGCCAAGCGGCTCCGCTTTAAACACAATGACCTGGCCGACCTGGAAAAAAAATTACAGTTTGCTTCAGGTAAAAAGATCGTTGCGGTTGAATCCATTTATTCAATGGATGGCGATGAAGCGCCCCTGGTTGTAATAAACAACATTTGTAAACAATACAATGCTTTGCTGATTGTGGACGAAGCCCATGCTACAGGAGTATTTGGTGATAAAGGTGATGGGTTGGTTTGTAAGTATGGCCTGCAACATGATGTGTATGCAGTGGTACATACTTTTGGAAAAGCGCTCGGTCTTCATGGGGCAGCCGTAACCGGTAGTGCGGTGCTGCGTAATTTTTTATTGAACCAGGCAAGGTCATTTATTTATGCCACGGCCTTACCACCACACATTTATCTGCAAGTACAAAAAGTGTATGAACTGCTGCCTGGCGCAGACCGCAGCGCATTGATTGAATTGATACGTTACTTCAGAAAAGCAGTTGCTGATCTTCACCACATTTCATTTATCGATAGCCTTTCACCCATACAGGGCATTGTAGTAGGGGACAACTTCAAAACAAAATCACTGGCAAATGCTTTGTTCGATACCGGCTTTTTTGTCCGCCCAATATTATCTCCTACCGTTCCGGTTGGTAAAGAAAGGATACGCATTTGTTTGCACAGTTTTAATACAACAAAACAGGTTGATGCATTGTTACATGCCCTAACCGTTAATCAGTAAAAGATGGATCTTATTGTAGCAGGCATACATACCGGGATAGGTAAAACAGTTTGTTCGGCAGTACTTTGCCAGGCGCTGGGTTATGATTACTGGAAACCGGTGCAGGCGGGTGATTTGGATAATTCAGACAGCATTTTTATTCAGCAAAATGTAAGCAACCCAAGGTGTATCATTCATCCGGAAAGGCATAGGTTAACCATTCCTGCATCGCCACATTATGCTGCCATGCAGGCTGGGCTTGAAATAAAACTGACCGACTTTACTATTCCGCAAACCAATAATCATTTACTGATAGAAACAGCCGGCGGTATCATGAGCCCTTTTGCATTGAATTTTTTTAACATCGACCTGGTACAACAATTCAACCTGCCGGTAGTGTTGGTTTCTAATACGTACCTGGGCAGCATCAACCATACATTGCTTACGGTAAATGCACTGCAACAAAGAAACCTCACCATTGCCGGGTTGGTATTTAATGGAGAAATAGTTGAATCAACGAAACAATTCATTTTGATACAAACCCAATTGCCATTGTTGTTTACCATTCCACAGTTTGAAACAATCAGCAGCTCGGCCATTGCTGATTTTGCAAAGACGGTTTCCCTACATTTGTGATTATGTCAAGTGATCAGCACAATTATATCTGGCATCCTTTTACACAAATGAAAACGGCGAAAGCGCCGCTGCACGTGGTAAAAGCAAAGGATTGCACTTTGTTTACAGAAGAAGGTAAAGCATACATTGATGCCATTTCTTCCTGGTGGGTCAACATTCATGGGCATTGCAATGAATACATCGCTGCTGCTATTGCTCAACAGGCAATAACGTTGGAGCATGTGATTTTTGCAGGCTTTACGCATACACCGGCAATTGAGCTTTCTAAAAAATTGATCAGTATTTTACCGGACCATTTTGCCAAAGTGTTTTTTTCTGATGATGGTTCCACTTCTGTTGAAGTTGCTTTAAAGATGGCTATCCAATATTGGCATAACCAGGGCAATCAGAAGACAGTCATCATTGCTTTTGAGAATGCCTACCATGGAGATACTTTTGGCGCCATGAGTGTGGCGGAAAGAAGTACTTTTAACGCAGCTTTTAATCCATTTTTGTTTGAAGTAAAACGGTTGCCAATTCCCTATGAAAACAATATTGCATCTATTAAAAAGCAACTGGCTGCCTGGGCAGATGAAGGCAACGTTGCTGCTTTTATTTTTGAACCGTTGGTACAGGGAGCAGCAGGTATGCTGATGTATGAGGCAAAGTACTTGGATGAGTTATTGGGCATCACAAAAGAAAAAAACATCATCAACATTGCAGATGAAGTGATGACCGGTTTTGGCCGTGCCGGTAAAAATTTCGCCATCAATTATTTAGAAAATCAACCGGACATCATCTGTTTGTCAAAAGGCATTACCGGTGGTTTTATGCCACTGGGCGTAACTGTTTGCACACAGCAGATATTTGATGCCTTTTACGATGATGACAAAACAAAAACATTTTTTCACGGACATTCTTACACTGCCAATCCTTTGGCCTGCGCCGCTGCCAATGCCAGCATGAAAATATTAATAGATGAAAAATGCCAGGCAGCTATTCAGCGCATCAGCAGTAGCCACCAACAATTTGCTGCAACAATAAAAGATCATCCACTGGTGAAAACGATCCGGCAAACCGGTACCATCATTGCTATTGAAATTGAAACCGACAGCGGTACTTCTTACTTTAATTCGATACAAAACACATTGTATGAATTTTATCTTTCACAAAATGTGTTCCTTCGCCCTTTGGGCAATATCGTTTACATTATGCCACCTTATTGTATCACGGATGAAGAGTTAGGAAAAGTGTATGCAGCTATTAAAGATTCGTTGACTTACCTGCAGTAAATTAAAGAATGGTTTGTTTCAAAATAATTTCTGAGCTATCATTTCAATAGTTCATTCATAATCGTGTAAATGTTTTTCAATAATAACACGTTCGTTATCTTTTAGAAATGCAATGAGGAGTTTATTTTTTTGAAACATCCCTGCTATATCATCTTTTTTAATTCCTTCTGTTATTTTATCATAAGCACTACTGAAACCAATCTTCTTTCTTGGTTTAAATGCGGAATCATTCTTTACCGTTGATATCAGGTATTGATAATCTGCAGGTGAAAATCTAATTACCGCAACTGGAGAGTATTTTCCGTGCTGATCAGGATAGTCGGAATCCTTTGCAAGTATTTTACCCGATGCAGGAAACTGCAAACCGGTATTCTGTTCAAAATAGTTTTTGTAAAAATCATCATCCGGATACACGGCCCAATAAATTTGAGAAGAAATACTAAACAATAGTACCAGCATGATAGCTATTGCTGATTTTTATAGCCCCTTTTTTACCAGCCACCTGTAAATGAAAATGCACACAACGACCAGGCAAATAAGGGCCGTAAAAAGTATAAGTAGAAAATTCAAATGTTTTCGGTCTTTATTATTATAGAAACATTACCGGTGATAAATATTTATTCAAGAAAAAGCTCCGTCTAAATTTAGGTTGCAGC
>CAXTPJ010000303.1:0-4974 GCA_964245855.1 uncultured Ferruginibacter sp.
CTGCTATGAAATTTAAACTGGAAGTAATTGGTTTTAATATAGCGGGTTGCTTATTGTCGCAGGCAGCCGGCGCACACCGTATTGAGTTATGCGATGCCCCCGGAGAAGGCGGCACCACTGCATCGTACGGCTTTATCAAAGCGGCAAGGGCAGCATTGCAAATTGAATTATATCCCATCATACGTCCACGGGGCGGCGATTTTTTGTACACTGCTGATGAGTTTGATATCATGAAAACGGATGTTCAGCTATGCAAAGAATTGGGTTGCGACGGCGTTGTAATTGGGATGCTAAATGCTGATGGCAGCATTGATAAAAAACGCTGCAGTCAGCTTATTGAATTGGCTTACCCAATGGGCGTCACTTTTCACAGGGCATTTGACCGTTGTGCTGATCCGTTTAAAGCAATGGAAGACATCATTGACATTGGTTGTGAAAGGATACTCACCAGCGGCCAGCGCACCAATGCAATGGAAGGCGCCGCATTGTTACATGATTTGGTTCAACAGGCAGCCGGCCGCATCATCATTATGCCGGGCAGCGGCGTTAGAAGCAGCAACATCATAGAACTGGCTGAACAAACCGGTGCGGTTGAGTTCCATTCTTCTGCAAGAAAGTTGGTGGATAGTGAAATGGAGTTTCATAATACTTTGATGAATGAAAAGCTGCAGTCAGTTTCGGTGGATGAAGATGAAATAAAATTAATGCTGAGACTGCTGGAGCAGTTTGATGGGAAGGCGGATGACGCTGGTTGAAGCGAATGAATATGGATTTTTTAATAGAACACAGATGACACTGATCGAACGGATTGGAACGGATCTTTTATAATCCGCTCCATCCGCATTTATCTGCTTCATCAGCGTTTCTATAAATCCTGATGCAAAATGGTATGCGGTAC
The DNA here is from genome assembly GCA_964245855.1 of uncultured Ferruginibacter sp. GTDB lineage: Bacteria > Bacteroidota > Bacteroidia > Chitinophagales > Chitinophagaceae > Ferruginibacter. The sequence continues at coordinate 899 of CAXTPJ010000303.1, forward strand.
AAGTGAGTGACACAACGATGATGCTATGAAATACCAATGCTGGTTACAAAAATTTTTCAAAAAAACTCATTAAAAATCCGCTGTTAACCCTTTCCTAAATTCCCGGGTTCAATTATGGAAAAACATGCAATTGTGCCTAACTTGCCGCCCTAATCAAATTAAAGTGCATGAAGCAATTTTCCGCTATTCTAAATATTGTGTTACTGGTTGCGGTAGCAGTATTGTATTTCCTCCATTTTAAAAGCAACAAAAAAACACCTGCTGTTAAAAGCACTGTGGCGGCAGTAAAAGATTCGTGTAAAACCGGCGCCGGTATTGCGATTGCGTTCGTTGATCTGGATTCTGTAAATGCCAATGTTGATTTCATCAAGAATAAAAAAAATGAGCTGGAAAGTGAGCAAAAAAGGATCATGTCGGAATATGAAGCCGAATATCGCCGGCTGGAAAGCCAGCGCAATGAACTGGCAAAAAAAGGAAATGCCGTAACACAGCAGGAAGCAGAAGAATTTGATGCCCGCATTCGCCAGATGGAAGCAACCAAACAACAGAAAGGAAAAGACCTTGCTGCCAAGGGTGCATCGGTGATGGAAGACATGCAGACAAAACTTAAAAACTTTATTAAAGAATACAACAGGGATGAACGTTATGCTTACATATTTGCAACCGGCAATGGCATAGACAATATGCTGTACAAAGATTCTGCACAAAATATTACGACTGATATTGTAAATGGTTTCAATGAATTGCTGAACAAAAAACGCAACTGATAATACCGGCCAATTTATTTATCTTGAACCCCGTTAACAAAAAACGGGGATTTTTTATGCCGCAAGACAGCACCACTATTTCAGACAATACTTCAACAGGATTTAAACCATCGCTGAGTTTATTTGATGCCACGATGATTGTTGCCGGCTCCATGATTGGGTCGGGTATTTTTATTGTAAGTGCGGATATGCTGAAAGACCTTGGCAGCGCCGGATGGTTGCTGGCAGCATGGCTGATCACCGGGTTTATGACACTGACGGCCGCACTGAGTTATGGTGAATTGAGCGCCATGTACCCCAAGGCCGGCGGACAATATGTTTACCTGAAAGAAGCTTACAATCCGCTCGTTGCCTTTTTATATGGCTGGAGTTTTTTTGCAGTCATACAAACCGGTACCATTGCGGCTGTAGGCGTAGGCTTTGCAAAATTTGCAGGTTACTTTTTTCCTGCACTGGCCTGGGAAGATGTAAATACTTTCAATGTACCCGGCTTGAATATTCATTATGCTCAACTGGTTGCCATCGTCCTCATCATCTTTTTAACGTACATCAATACCAAAGGAATTGAAGCCGGCAAGATCATTCAAACATTGTTTACTTCTACCAAACTATTATCGCTGTTTGGTTTGCTGATTGCAGGTTTTATTGCTTTCAACTGGGATATATGGGCAGCTAACTGGACCAACGCCTGGACCGTTGGCCACCTTACCAAAAACGATGGCGTAATTAATTTTGAACCGTTGTTGATGGGCGCTGCGTTAGGTGCCATGGCAAGTGCAATGGTGGGGAGTATCTTCAGCAGCGATGCCTGGAACAACGTTACTTTTATTGCAGGTGAAATAAAAAATCCAAAGAGAAATATCGGGCTCAGTTTGTTTTTTGGGACCCTGATAGTAACCGTAATTTATATTTTGACCAATGTTGTTTATTTGGCTACTGTGCCCTTGCATGAACTGGCTTTTGCAAAAGACAACCGGGTAGCATTGAGTGCGTCGGAAGCCATCTTTGGCAGTAGCGGCACCATCATCATCGCCATCATGATCATGATCTCTACTTTTGGTTGCAACAACGGTTTGATACTGGCCGGCGCAAGGGTGTATTATACGATGGCTAACGATCGGCTGTTTTTTAAAAACGCAGGCACATTGAACAAGAACAGCGTGCCGGAGTGGGCTTTGTGGATACAGTGTGCCATGGCCTGCGCTTTGTGTTTGAGTGGCCGTTACGGCGATTTGCTTGACATGGTATCGTTTATTGTTGTAATATTTTATGTACTTACGATCGCCGGTATTTTTATTTTAAGAAAAAAATATCCGGGTGCAGAAAGGCCATACAAAGCTTTTGGCTACCCTGTATTGCCTGCTATTTATATTTTAATGGGTATCAGTTTTTGTACGCTGCTCATTATTTAAAAACCTGCTTTTACCTGGCCGGGATTGATCATCACCTTAATTGGCATCCCTTTGTATTATCTTGCAGTCAGAAATAAAAAATAATCTTTGTTTTAGTTATGATCAGTGCATTGTGCAATGAAATTTTTGAGAAAAGCATCAGCGATTACCATGTGGCTGATCATGTTGATACCGCAATGGTAAATCCATACACAGCAGAAAATTTGCTGGAACATTTACTGTATCAAAAAAACTGGATCGATACGGTGCAATGGCACCTGGAAGATATTGTACGCAATCCAACCATTGATCCCGTAGAAGGATTAGCCATTAAAAGAAGGATCGATAGCAGTAACCAGGAAAGGACGGATATGGTAGAATACATTGACAGTTATTTTTTAGACAAATACAAAGATGTTCCGCTGAACCCGGATGCCACCATCAATACGGAAAGCCCGGCATGGGCAATTGATCGTTTATCCATCCTGGCGTTAAAAATTTACCACATGAATGCGGAAGCCAACCGCACCGATGCAAGCGAAGAACATCGCACCAGTTGCTGGGCAAAACTGGCAATTTTATTAGAACAGCGGGGCGACCTGTCAAGATCCATTGATCAATTGCTGGAAGACATTGCCGGCAGCAAAAAATACATGAAAGTGTACAAGCAAATGAAGATGTACAACGATCCCGGGCTGAACCCCATTTTATATCAACAGGCAAAATAGTGCAGTTGCCAAAGCACATATTAGTCATCCGGTTTTCTGCGATGGGCGATGTGGCCATGACGGTACCGGTAATAAAAAATGCACTGGACCAACATCCGCAACTACACGTTACTGTTGTTTCCAATGCATTTTTTGCCCCCTTGTTTGAAAACCTGGATAGATGCCATTTTTATCCCGCCGAATTAAAAGGCAAGCACAAAGGCATTGCCGGTTTACACAAACTTTTTAAAGACTTAAAAGCAAGTACTCACTTTGATGCAGTCACTGATTTTCATGATGTACTAAGGTCAAAGATCCTTCGTAATTTTTTCCGTTTAAGGGGATTCAAAATAGCCGTAATCGACAAAGGAAGAAAAGGCAAAAAAGAACTTACCCGAAAAGAGAATAAAGTGATGCGGCAACTGGCTACTTCGCATGAACGGTATGCAGCAGTATTGAAACTCATGGGCATCTATGTAGTGTTAGATGCAACCCGGCCAGTATTTCAAAAAAAGGCTGCTCCACTCCCACTGCAATACCTGTTGCAGCCATCAAAAAAAAGCATCGGCTTTGCTCCTTTTGCACAGCACGAGGAAAAAATGTACCCGCTTGAAAAAATGAAATCCGTTGTAAAAATGCTGGCTGCTGATAACAACGTTTTATTATTTGGCGGCGGTGCAACAGAATCGGCCACCTTACAGCAATGGGCAGACGAAATTCCATTGGTTCAAAACGTCTCCGGTAAATTTTCTTTTGCTGAAGAACTGGCCATTATCAGTAACCTTCACCTGATGGTGAGCATGGATTCTGCCAACATGCATCTGGCCAGTTTGTTTAACGTGCCGGTGGTAAGCATTTGGGGCGCCACCCATCCTTTCGCCGGTTTTTATGGTTGGGCACAGGAGGAAAAAAATATCGTCTCCGTTGATCTTTCCTGCCGCCCCTGCTCCGTATTCGGCAACAAACCCTGCTGGCGTGGCGATCATGCCTGTATGCAGCAGATCAGCGAAAACATGGTGATGGAACGTATCAATTCCATTGGTTAGTTTATTTAGTACAAGTTGAATATTGATTTGCAGTACAAGAGTGCGACGCCACTAAAGCTCAACAGTAATCTAAAGCCGGGAACAAAATCAAATTAATAATTCCTAACAACTCTCACATCTATAAAAAAGTCCCGCAACAGCAGAGTCTAAAAAAACTCTGTCCTT
>CAXTPJ010000304.1:0-4961 GCA_964245855.1 uncultured Ferruginibacter sp.
ATTATTATTAAAAACTACGCCTGTTTTTTTTAGTTGCTTTTTATAAGCTTCAGGGTTGCCCTGTAATGATTGTGATAAATAAAAATGCGCAGTAGAAAAATACGGATACTCTTCAGCTATCTTTTCAAGAAAGTTGCTGCCGCCGCCGGGGGCAGCCTGGTTCTTAAAAACAGATTCAAAAAGTAATTGGTGTTTTTCCATAAATGAAATAAAACTTAAGCCTGGTTATCATTACCAGTTAGAAAATATTTTATTAAAGATTGCGTCCACAATATTTTTTACGATCTCATCATTACGGTTAGCTTCCAGTTGAGAGGGTGTTTGATCGGAAGGGAAATCGAATGTGCTGGACACATCTGATTCCAAACTCTTCTTATCATCCAGTGTATTTTTAAAAACCAGGTGAAAAGTAACTGACAAACGGTTGCTGCTGGCTGTGTTGCCGCTGATACCACTTGTACTGAACGAATAGTCTGATACATAGCCGCTGATGTCGTAATGTGCATTGTCATCATTTACCTGCGTTAGCCTCGTATTGTTCCTGACCTTTTCTTTTAATTTTTCTGTCAACTGCGGACTTAAATTAGGGTTGATATATCTTGCCTTGTTTTCTAAAAAGTTAACCCGGAAAGTTTTTACTTCTACGGGAATGGAAACATCTTTAAAAGAATATTTACAGGTTGCGCAACTGACCAGAAATAAGCTTAGCAGGATAAACAATAATGAATAAATTCTATTGCCCATAGTCAGTAGTTGATAGCCTATTAAGTTGATACCATTTATTTCAGTTTTACTACTGAAATTTTTCTGACCATTGACCATTGACCATTGACCATTCACTATTGCCCATTGACCATTGACCTTCTTATTCTTCGATATCATATTCTTTCAGTTTTCTGTACAATGTTCTTTCACTGATACCCAAATCAGCCGATGCATCTTTGCGTTTTCCTCTATGCTTTTTTAATGCTTTTATGATCAGCTCTTTTTCTTTATCCATGATACTCAACGATTCTTCGATTGCTTCTGTGTGGTGATGAATGTCATCGTCTGCATGATTGATAAAGACAGCCTGTCCGGATTGATTGTAATTATTATTTGAAACAGCCGGCTTCAAATCTGGCAGGTTGTTGCCATCGCCATTATTATATACCGGGATATGTTGCGCCACAGAAGGATTTTGCAGGATGTCGAAAAACATTTTTTTCAATTCTGTAACATCTTTCTTCATGTCGAAAAACAACTTGTAAAGGATCTCCCTTTCATTGGCAAATTCTGGCTGGTTGTCGCCGCCTTTGTTGCCCACCAAAACCGGCAACCGGTTAAAGTTGCTTACGGGTAAAAAGTTTTGTAACTCTTTTGCCGTAACGTTTTTGTCTTTTGCCAATACAGATATCTGTTCTGCTATGTTTTTTAATTCCCTCACATTGCCCGGCCAGGTATAATTCATCAACAAATTTCTTGCTTCATCTTCCAGATGGACAGGAGAAGTTTTATACCGGTCTGCAAAATCTGCAGCAAATTTCCTGAATAGCAAAGGAATATCTTCCTTTCTATCCCGTAACGCTGAAACCCTGATAGGGACAGTGTTTAAGCGATAGTACAGATCTTCTCTAAATTTTCCCGTCTGCGCAAATTCAATCAGCTCTTTATTGGTAGCGGCAATCAGCCGGACATCTGTTTTCTGTACTTTGCTGCTGCCCACCCGAATGTATTCACCGGTTTCTAAAACCCTTAACAAACGGGCTTGCGTACCCAGCGGCAATTCACCAATTTCATCTAAAAATAAAGTGCCGCCGTTCACTGTTTCAAAGTAACCCTTCCTGCTGTCGACTGCACCGGTGAACGATCCCTTTTCGTGGCCGAACAATTCGGAGTCGATGGTACCTTCCGGGATGGCGCCGCAGTTAACTGCAATAAAAGGGTTATGCTTGCGTGCACTCAGGGCATGAATGATCTGGGAAAAAACTTCTTTACCCACACCGCTTTCTCCATTGATCAACACACTCAAATCTGTATTGGCAACCTGTACGGCAACGCTCAATGCAAGATTAAGTGCCGGTGAGTTCCCTATTATTCCAAACCTGTTTTTTATACTTTGTAAATCCATTATGGTTGCAATAGTTTGTTTATTTCTTCTTTCAATAAAGGAAGATTTTCTTTGCTATTTTATAGATAGTTGCATCATCTATCAAATCATATTCATGAACAAGAATATGCCGAAAATTGATGATCTTAATTTTGTGTGTAATAAATATTGAGCCTTCGATTTTATTTGCCTTCCACAAAGCTTCGCCAATAATTCCAAATCTTCTTTCCACTGCATCAGATACCGTAAAGTTGTTGCTATATTCAAAAACAGATGTAATATTTTTTAAATGAAATCAATCATATCAATAGAGATCAGTATGTCTTCAAAGAATTTATTAATCTCAACATTCATACAATTTTATTTTCTCCTTGTTTAACCTGTCAATAAAATATTGTTGATTAATTTTTCTTCAGCTACCAGGTCTACTTTTTTACCGGTTATTTCTTCCTATGTAAACATCAAATCAAAATAGTCGTATCCTGTAAGTAACATTCCTTATTCATTTTTTCTAAAGCGAAATAAAAAATCAAGGTCACTATCACTACCGAACTTTTTTTCGTTAGTGCCAGAACCAAATAAATACAGCGATTCTACCTGCATCTTTTTACAGGCTTCAATTATCCTTTCCAGGTTATTTGTAATAACGTCTACCATTTTTAAAACTGTGTTACTCCAATCAAAGTCCCTGCTGTACATCTTTCCACTTTCACATCCACATAATCTCCTTTTTGATAATTTCCTTTCGGAAACACAATTACTTTATTGTGTTGATTTCTGCCGTGCAGTTCGTTTTCATTTTTTTTTGATACCCCTTCAATCAATACTTTAAAAGTTTTACCAACTTCTTTTTGCATACTTTCCAATGAATGGATGCGGTGCAGTGCAATCATTTCCTGCAACCTTCTCTTTTTTATATCTTCCGGTATATCATCCTTAAACCTGCGTGCCGCAAGGGTTCCGGGTCGTTCGCTGTAGAAGTACATATACGCCAGGTCGAAGTGGCAATATTCCATCAGGGTCATCGATTCCTGGTGGTCTTCTTCTGTTTCCGTGCAAAATCCGGTGATCATATCGGTAGATAAACCGCAGTCAGGTATTAATTCTTTTATCCTGTTTACTTTGGCGATGTACCATTCCCTGGTATAAGTACGGTTCATCAGTTGTAACATCCTGCTGCTGCCGCTTTGTACGGGAAGGTGAATGTAATTGCAGATGTTCTCGTATTTAGCAATGGTAAACAATACTTCGTCCGTAATGTCTTTTGGGTGAGAAGTAGAAAAACGCACCCTTAGCAACGGGCTGATCAATGCAACATTTTCGAGTAACATTGCGAACGTTACTGTTTCTTCTTTTTGTTCATCTATCCAGTAATAACTGTCAACGTTCTGGCCAAGCAAAGTCACTTCTTTATAACCATTGTTAAACAAGTCGGTACATTCAGCAATGATACTTTGTGCATCCCTGCTCCTTTCCCGGCCACGGGTGAACGGTACAACACAAAAAGAACACATGTTGTTGCAGCCACGCATGATGCTCACAAATGCATTTACGCCATTGCTGTTTAAGCGGATAGGTGCAATGTCAGCATAAGTTTCTTCCCTGCTCAACAATACGTTGACTGCTTTTTGGCCGGTTTCGGCTTCCTGAATCAAACCAGGTAAAGTGCGGTAAGCATCTGGGCCAACAACAATATCAACGAGCTTTTCTTCCTGCAAAAATTTTTCTTTTAACCGCTCTGCCATGCAACCCAGCACACCAACCAATAAACCGGGATTTGCCCGTTTTAAGCTCCGGAATTCCGTTAATCTCTTTCTTACGGTAATTTCTGCTTTTTCCCTGATGGAACAGGTATTTACAAATATGAGGTCTGCTTCTTCTATATTCCGGGTTGCGCCAAACCCATTGCTTTGCAATATGGAGGCAACTACTTCACTGTCGGCGAAATTCATCGCACAGCCATAACTTTCTATATAAAAGTGTTTTTTAAAATCGCCTGAGAATATATCCAGCGGAGCAAAAGCTTCGCCCTGGCGACTTTCGTTATGCGTTTTCGTACTGAGATTTTCTAATAGTTCCATTGTAAAAATTGGTTGCAAAAATAGGCATTTTATACTGGAAAAATGCCAGATTGACAGCGGAACGGGAAAGGTTTATTAGAAATAAGAGAAGGTGATTATCAGAAAAGAATTTGCGGCAGGATTAATTGTTTTACCGCAAAGGCGCAGAGAGGCTAGGTTTTTTAATCACTTAGCGCCTCTGCGATATCAGCCGCTTATAGGCTTGTCGAAAAATAAAAATTTGATGGCTACCAATATTAGTACGATAGCGAATATGCGCTTTACAGTTTCCTGTGATAAACTGAGCGCCACTTTGCTGCCGAAAAAACTGCCGATAAAAAATGCAAGTGAGATAATGAGTACCACTTTTATATCAACAAATCCTTTCTTGTAATATTGAATTACTCCGAGCAGTCCAACCGGCAACAGCAATATGCCCAACGAAGTGCCTTGTGCCAATTGCTGCGAAAACCCTAAAAAGAAAACCAGAGCCGGCACAATGATGATGCCGCCGCCCACACCAACCATTCCTCCCAGCATGCCTGCTGCAAGGCCAATCAGGATGAGGATGATGATTGTTTGCATATCCATGGTCACTTTTTTAGGGGTCATAATTACTTGGGAAACTTCTGCGTATAGGAATTTACTGCTTTCTTGATGATCTCATAAGCAGCTTCTTTGTCCTGGAACTCATCAATTTCCACAATTTTATCTTCCAGCACTTTATAATTTTCGAAGTAGTTTCTTAGTACAGCAAAAAAATGTTTTGGCAGTTCATTCACATTGGTAAAGTGATTTACTGTTGGGTCTTT
>CAXTPJ010000305.1:0-4957 GCA_964245855.1 uncultured Ferruginibacter sp.
TTAATCTATCCTGCAAAATCAAACCGGTTTAAAAGACAGAACACGACGCTTTGTACAAATTGGGCTGGAAATTTATGCTTGTGCGTCTGATTATTTTTTGTACTTCAACCCGGGCGTTAATTTTCTAATTAAATCCTATACATTATTTTTCAATCAACTTTTTTTCCAGGCTGGACATTTATAAAAATTGTCAGCGGGAATAAGAGACTTCCAAATTCGACATAATATCCTGGCATTGCAACCGGTCCATCACTCAATGATTGCTTTGATAACAAAACAAATGATAACAAGGCGAACAATCAAAACATTTGCTAACATTGCATAAACACCACTTACATGAAGCCTTACCTGCTGATCGTTATCACCCTGTTTATTTATTGCAGCAATGCCAATGCCCAATCTCCCCATGCAGCCAGGTTGTATGGTACTACACAGTATGGCAGCTATTATACCAAAGGGTCTATTTTTCATTATACCCCCGAAACACATACTTTTAATACCGATTATAATTTCCAGGTAAAAGCAAAAGGCAGAACACCCAAATGCGATATCATAACCGGCAACAACGGCAAGTATTACGGCACCACCACAGCCGGGGGAGATTATAATGCCGGTGTATTGTTTGAGTGGGATTCTGTTACCAATGTGTACAGGGATCTTTACAATTTTACCGGCGCTGATGGAAAGGATGCCCGTGGTGGAATGGTTTTGTACAACAACAAACTGTATGGTGTAACAAATGAAGGCGGCACAAACAACTACGGTGTTATTTATGAGTGGGACATTGCTGCAAATACCTATACCAAAAAGATTGACCTGGATGGCGCAGGCGGCAAAAATCCCACCGGTTCGTTAACCCTTGTGAACAATCTATTTTATGGGTTCACCAACTCAGGCGGCGTTAACGACAAAGGTGTTTTGTTTGAGTGGAACCCGGCTACCAATATTTACACAAAGCAATTTGATTTCGACAGTGTAAAAGGTAGCAACCCTGTAGGCAAGCTGTCGCTTTATAATGGTAAGCTATATGCTATGTGCAACAAGGGCGGTGCATTTAATGCAGGCATCATTTACCAATGGGATTACAGCAACAATACTGTAACCAAAACTTTTGATTTTAATATTACCAACGGATCTTCCCCGATGGGCTACCTTACTTTGTATAATAATAAATTTTATGGCACTACCTACGAGGGGGGCATGTATCACACAGGGTTAGGCTGGGAACATTACGGGGTTATTTTTGAATACAATCCTGCTACCAATGTATTTTTAAAAAAGAAAGATTTAGGCGCTAATAGCGGGTTACGTGGCCCGTTGGGTTCTTTAACTTTAAAGGATAATGTTTTTTGGGCCACCGCTTCGGATGATGCCGCCACCAGGGCCGGGGGTATTTTTACCTGGAACCCGGCAACCAACCAGATAGTTTTTAAGTATGGATTTTTTGTTTACACTTCTTCCCCCTGTGAAGTACAGAAGGCAGCCAGCGGAATACAAAGCTTTGAATCCTTATTGCTAAGTGGCAACTATATGCTTGGCGGCTTTTCCCAGGGAGGAGGAAATAACTTTGGCAGTATTTTCAAATACCTTCCTGATTCAAACCGGTTTGTAAGTTTTGTAAATATGGAGGCTGCGGATGGAGCCTATCCAAAAGGCGCTTTAACAAAACTGGGTAATAAGCTGTACGGCCTTACCTTCCAGGGGGGCAATAACCATGCAGGTAATATTTTTGAGTGGGACCTGGCAACGCAACAATTTAAAGAAAGGTTTCAGTTTGATGGTATTGTAACCGGCATTTGGCCCAAAAGTTCATTGGCCCTGTACAAGGGCAAATTTTATGGCGTAAACAGTAAAGGCAAACTACTGCCGGGCACCGGTAGTTTTAGCCAGCGGGAAGATGGCGATTATTTTTCCTGGGATCCTGCCAGCAATGTGTATCAATCACTGCGTTCTGCTGAAAATGCAGTAGCAACACCTGTTCTGTTAAGCGATCAATTGTATGCCCCGGCCCCAATTTCACCCAATGCACCGGGCGCAACTATTGCAGCATTTGATCCCGCTGCCAACACGTTAACCAATGTTGCTTACTTAGCCGATAGTTTAGGAAATTTTTGTTCTTACCAGGGCAAGGAAGGTACCAATGGAGTTACGTACTACAATGGCAAATTTTATGGAATGACAACCGGCAAGATCAGCAGCGGTGCCTCCCCTTTCAGGGGTACCATTTACGAATGGGATACCACCACCTCCATAATTAAACACAGGTATGATTTTGTAGATAGCCTGGGTACCTACCCTACAGGAAACCTGGCGCTGGTTGGTAACGAGTTCTACGGGCTTACTTCCAATGAAGGCAATTATTCTCCTACTTACCCTTCCTTGTTTAAATGGAACCCTGCCACCAATGTTTTAAAAAAAATGAAAAGCTTTTTTTCGGAACGGCCTTATGGCACACCTACTTATTCAGGCGGTAAAATATATTTCGTAACGGAATACAGCTTTTTTAATATCTATGAATACGATCCTGCAACAGATACTACCATTAATGTTTACAGTGAACCTGTCCGTTTGTTTCAGCCCGGTGGTGGCTGGAATTACACCAACTGTTCCCGGCCACCATCTTACCAGCAACTGCTGGAAATAATACCGAATGAAGCGCCCGTATTAGTCAACAGCCCCCTTGCGCAAAGTATTTGTATAAACAAAAAAGATTCCACCACTTTTACTATTACCGATGCAGATGCAGATACCATGCATTTTAATATCAGCAGCAGCAACAACTCCTTGCTGCCTGTTGCAAACATTGCTGTTACCAGTACCGGTAACGTATATACGATAACTTATTTGGGCAGTGCCAACCAGACAGGTACTGCAACCATATCGCTCACAGCAAATGATGGTTATGGAGATAGTGTGAACTTTTCTTTTCCTGTAAGCATCACCGCTGCCGGTAACTGTACCGTAGTTCCCCTCACCTGGTTATCTGTTTCTGCAGTCTTGCAGAATAAAAAAACAATATTGAACTGGTCGGTAGCAGCGGAACAAAACAATGCAGTATTCGTTGTAGAAAGAAGCACTGATGGTGTTACCTGGACAACAATATTTACTGTTGACGGCAGCGCAACTGCCGCTTTGCAAAATAACTACACCGGCATAGACGCTGCTCCGGCAACCGGCATCAACTTTTACAGGATAAAACAAGTGGACGTTAATGGAAGGTTTACTTACTCCGCCACGGTAACTGTAAAAGTTTCAACAACCAAAGCTTCAGTTGTTATATATCCAAACCCGGCACAGGATGCAGTTTATTATGAACTTCAAAACGGCGGTACTGGTGTAATAACAAATTTACAGTTGTTCAGCACTGATGGCAAACTGCTTAAACAGCTTCCGGTAAACAATGCCCGTGGAAATTTTTCTGTGCTTGATCTACCGCCAGGCATATACGTACTGAAGGTAAAAGACAGTGCTGGAAAAAATGAAAATAAAAAACTGATAATTAACAGGTAAAAACATTTATAGATAAATTAAATCTCTCTACTTTTTTAGTCTAACTAAAATCTTTCCTGAAGTAACATTCCAATAATCGGAAAAGCAGATTTGCACGTAAAAAGTCTGCGATTTTTTCCTTTGGTGTAGTTATCCACAACTACACCAAATTTATAGACAACATCACTTTATTCTGCACTTTTTTCAGTATTTAAAGCATATATTGCAGAATCGTTAGTATTTATTTTGAAAATTGACAGCCCCACTACAGATAAAAATAAACCTAATGTATATCCTGAATAGCTTAAACGTTGGCAGCAAATTTGCCAGCGTGCTGGCGCATTGAAATTGTGAAGAAGTGGTAACAAAACGATAACCTGCGGCAGCCATAAGTCAGCGCCGTCGGTATTAATTTTGCATTATCAACTATCCTGTCTGAAGACTACCCAAACCTTGCTGCTGTATCAATAAATAATTTAACCAGTTATTTTGCCTTAGGCAAAGCAACTTTTTGTACGTTCATCCCCTCCGTTAAAAGAGGGGCTGATAAATATCCCGGTTTATCTGAAAAAAATTATTGATGAAAAAAGTATTTACCATGCATTGCCTCTTTACGCTACAAGCCAAACTCCCAAAGCCCAAATCGTGGGTGGCAACCATCCTTTGTTGCAGCATTTTTATAATGCTGCTCAGCCCGGGAATGGTTTCGGGGCAGATTGCTATTACAAATACTACAGCGGTTACGCAAAATTTTGATACGCTTAGTGCCGTAGCTGCAGCACCACTCCCGTTTGGGTGGAAGATGTCGGTTGCAGGAGCAAATCCACCTTCCTGGAGTGCTGTGGGAAATTTTACTGCAACTAATATACAAGCTAGTAGTGGCTCGCCTGCCACTGGCGGTCGTTACAATTGGGGAAACGGAACTACAACGACAGATAGATCCTTAGGATATATCACATCTGGAGGTTACGCAAGTCCAAACAGCATCATGGTGCAATATGTAAATAACAATCCTGCCCCAATTAATTCATTAAGTATTTCATATGATTTAGAACGTTATCGTATTAATACCGCTGCTGCAACTGTTTCTTTTTACTATTCTACAGACGGAACTAATTGGAATCTTATAACATCTTCTTCATTTTCTACCGGTGCAAGTTCTTACACGTTTACAACACCTGGATTAACTCAAGTATCGGGAGCTAGTACTGGAACAATAAACATTGCAAATAGTAGTTCAATATATTTACGTTGGGATTTTGCTACTGGAACAAGTTCCCAGGGGATTGGATTAGATAATGTTAACGTTACTGCAACTTTCGCTGGTAGCATTTCAACTAACTCAACCGGCATGGCAGCCGTTAATACTACTTACGGTACTGCTTCACCTACACCTGCCAGCTTTACCGTAACCGGCACTAATGTAACCCAGGCAACCGGCGTTACCGTAACACCACCGGCCGGCTAC
>CAXTPJ010000306.1:0-4953 GCA_964245855.1 uncultured Ferruginibacter sp.
TCGCAACTGAATGGTGGCTCGCATAAGTTGTTGATATCATAAAAACCACAACCATCTTTTTTACAAGAACTAAATGCGGCATTAATTTCATCCCATCCCCACAAGTTATCATTTGGTATGTCAAAGTAATTATTGAAGAAATCAACAAATAAATGATGACACTCACTATTGTTCCATATCGTAACTCCATAGTAATCTTTAAAAGCAACATAAACATTATTGAGCTGAATGCAGTTCGGAAATGAACAAACATTGATTGAACAATGGCATAGCAATTCATACATTTTTACAATATCATTGTATGAATAGTTCGTACCCATCTTCAAATTAAAGTAATTTGAAAAAATGCTTTGGCAGTTCTCATTTTGTGTTATGGACATGCCATTATCAGCATAATAACTTGTGATAAGCGCAGTTAAACTTTCACAGGTAATTTTAACCAGGCATACATCCGGTTTGAGATTGCATTGCGTGTACAGGGCTATTATCTGATCGAAACTGTAGAAAGTGCCGAACGCATTGTTAAAAAATTGGGTGAACAATTGCCTGCATTGAATACCGGTGGGGTGTTGTAGGTAACCTGGGCTATGATAAAAAAGTTGTAGGACTGAATCTAAAGATTTACAATCAATCGGCCCTAACCCTTTACAGGCATTTTTGAATGCAAGCCATTCAGTCCAGGGTTTATTAAAACCTGTTTGATTATTGGCAAACAATTCAAAGGAGTGATTGATCTCATACTCTTCATCGGTTACAGGTTGTGTAATGGGAACTTCCTGATCAGGACGGAACAATTCATTGTAGCCCTTCATAATTTTCGTAAAGTCTTCGCAATTGATACACGCTTTCGGGGCAGTTGAATTCAGACCATGGCATTGCAATACTGGCGGCAATAAAATGGGGTCTTTAATAAAAGTGCATTGAAATGTGCCTTTGCACAGTCCATTCAGGGTATCCAACGCACCCTGGGAAATGTAAGTATGGTATTTATTTTCCAGGTATTGGCTGTAAGTACCCCCGGCCCCGCTGGCTTCAAATTCAAGCCGCAAGCTTTGTACTTGATCACACTGGCAATTAGACGGTTTGGTTACCACCGGCATTTGAACCATTGAAAGCTGTTTATCGTAAGGCTTCGGAACTTCAATTAAAAATGGATGGCATACTGACGTAATCTGAATGCCTGTATTGGTTAGATAGTTTTTAATGACTTCAGGAAAACTTTGAAAATTTGTTGTTGAAACACCTGGTGGCACGCTGCTGCTTCCTACCGGATGATCAACGTCGGAGCCTGCTGCGCAAATTGCCCTTAGATCATCAATTATTTTAGTTGAATCCGCCTCGGTCATTACGTCCCGGATGGAAGGACAGGTCATGAGCTGATTATACCAAAACATGGAATAAGCCTTGCAGGTATTATCGTATTGAGCTTGCAATTCGCTATTTGCAATATCGATGCCTTCCTGTGGTGAAGAAGCGCCATTTAATTGAGTGAATATATCATTCAAACCTGTTGCATTAGCTGCACCATTCACTCCTGGAAAACGGAGTACGTAATTTATTGTATTATCGTTGTAGGAGAGAATTTGACTGTTATGAATTTCCGGACATTTTAAATCCAGCCATTTATCAATCAGTTTTTTTCGCTCGCCCAAATACATGGTTTTATAAGCCTTCCATGCATAGTCAAGATCGGCACAATTTCCAGGGGTAAGATTTTGAGTTGGTTGATTGGCCAGGCAGTAACCTAAACTGTTCGGATCGACGCAAGTGCCGTCATCCGATTTATTCCGGCAATTTACGGATGCCAGGGCAAGTTGAAGCATTGTAAGAGAAGTATTGCAACCTGGAACTTGAAGCATTACGTTCATTTTTGCGATCATATCATCATGAATCCCACCGGTAGATATGGGATTGGCTCCTGAGAAAAACGGATCCTGACTAAAAATACCGCTAATCAAGTTTTGAGCTGATGCTTCTGCCCAAGTATTGATATCGTTTAATTTACCCTCATAATTATACGTTGTTTTAAGATCAATCTCTGACAAGATGAGTTTATGATATTCAGGATGGTAAGGAAGCAAGGCATTGGCCCAATTAGATTCAAAGGCAACAGAAAAATCAGCCGGGGTAAGTGTCGTCAAAGAAGCCGGTGGCGCTACGTTTAATTGTACATCTTCTGTTTCATTGGTGTAAACCTGGTTGCTTACTAAAGAATTGCCATTTTTATTAAGGGGAAAAAGGTAAAGTGGAACACTGTAAAAACTATGATTATAAGGTGTAGGCGTAATTGTATGTGTACTAAATATATTGAAAGGAATATCCGTAAACGGAGGGTCTATCTTCGCATACTGGCCGCCTGGCGGAGTCATATCCATCAACATGATTTCTCTCATGTTACGGATGTTCCCTAACCCATCATCATGCGTTTTATTGCATATCCTGTCGCAACCGGCCTTTGCATCCGCATAGGCTTGTTGCAGTTGAAGCGTCATTCCAGCCGTATCGGTGAGACCTGATTTTTGTTTGATCTTGTTTACAAAATCACTGAAACTTGAACCCAACGCTGCATAGCAAGAAGGGCAGGAGATTTCGCAATTAGATTGGCTTACCAACAAACTATATACTTCTGTTATATAGCTCTGCAAATTTTTACAAGTATTGGCGGGCATGAAAATTTCATCCCGGTGATGGTTTTGCACTTCCGCACTCAACCGGAGTTCTTTTGTGATATTGTAGCTTCCTTCAGGCAAAGAAGGAATAAGAAAGGTTTCATCAAATGCAGGATTAGCCCTGCAATCGTTGTTCCCTGATAAATCAGACAAATTAAAATTACTGCGGGTAAAAGGAGAGCCGGGAACCGGGGCATTGTTGCACTCTGATGTAACCGTTATGATCAGATCATATAAACAATCATAGCAGACCTCCTGCCCCGTACAGTTGAGTATTTTTAGCTGTTCCGGACTTACGGAATACTTGAGCGTAACATCAGAGGTTTGCGAAAGCACAATTGAACCCGTAGCAATAATGGAACGGCCATTGACCAGATTGGTGCTGGGGTCTATCAAATTTTTGGTGATAATTTTTTCATTGCGTGAATCCAATGATTCCAGGTTATCAGGTGCCTGTCCTGCCAGGGCCGTTGCAATGGTGCGGCCTTTCATGTCAACATAGCTCACGCTGTACTGACCATTGGCATCTTTAACCCAGTTTTTAGTATAATGGGTGTAGATGCCGGCATCTGTGCCGAACAATGCATCCAATTCAGACTGCGCAGGCACTTCATCCGTATATTTCGTTTCATGGCCACCTCCTAATTGGAACGTGATTCCCACGCCACCCTGCGATGCAATCCTTCCTGTTGCATCCGGCTTAAACCGTGTTTCCGTAAAGGGATATGCGTGGACGCCATCAGGGCTTGAATTTGGAATAAAATTATCCGCCCGGGTAAAAGAAGGAAGGTTTGCTTCAGACAGTTTGGCGGCAGAATAATAATACCCTGCGCCGCTTGTGGTAGACAACGCTGTTGCCGGATCACCGCAGACATTGCCATTATTTGGATCCAATTTATCATAGGCCCATTTTGGATACCCGGTAAAACCAACTGCCTGATTAAAATTATGAGAGTAAGCAATAACCGTATTTAAAGTAGGTGCCGGAAGTACCTGTATAACTGCACGGCCCTGGTAGTCGTAAAAAGTTTCGGCAACAACAGTTGTGGGTCTTGAGGTGAGTGTTTCGGTAGTGTTATCTTTTGTAACAGTTTGCCTGGATCTTAAAGTGCCATCAAAATACTGAACAACAGATTTTCTTTTGCCTTCTTCTGCGTAGCTAGTACTTGCCTGCCAGTTCAGGTTGGGCTGATGGCCTGTAAAAACGTACATGTCGCCGCCACTGGTATTGCCGGCCCCACTTTGTGTCAATGACCAATGCCCCTCAATCCTTTGTTTTGTTTCCTCTTTTACCTGAACGGGCCTTACCCTCACAAACAACCTTCCATCCCCATCATACAGCAAAGGGATATAGTACTGAGTTTTATAGATGGTGACCCTGGTAGCATTATCAGTAAAAATTTTATCCTGGTCAAAATTGCCATTTGTTTTATAGTCTGCCAAAGCTGATGCATCTACCCAGGCCCATTCCAGGTCATATTCAGTTTGCCCATTAGCGGGAGGTACCCAACTAACTTTTAATTCATCCGCTACGGGATCTGTTAGCGGGACGGTAGCCGGGATCGTTATCTGAGGTGTGGCCGGAATCCCTGTACAATCAAAAAGATAATCCCGGTAGGCTGTAAGATCATTCTTAATGATCAACACTTTTTTATAATTCCAGTTTATACCAGCGGAGGGTGTAATCGCTATAATTTTTACTTTAACGGTGTAGCCATTTGTAAAAGCAAAATAGTTCAAGATTTTATTTTTACTGCCTTCTGCCTTTTTGTAATCCAGAAAAAAATTCTTGTTATAAACGGTATCTGTTCCATTTGCATTTGTAGCAGTGATTTCAAGGTCGATCGAAACAGTAAAATCTGTTTGAATATAAAAAGGACTTGATTCGTCAATTCCAACAGACACAACGTTCTGTACTTTTACAGTTCTTTCTATTTGATTGTCGGGACTGTAGAATTTCGGATCTGAGACTGTAATAGAACCATTTATATTTATGCTATCTACCTGACCTCTCAATGACGACGTAATAGGCGGATCAGTCGATGCAAATGCATCCTGATTATAGAAGGTCAGAAATAAAGCAGTTATTAAAACAAGTACTTTATAGCGGTAACACATACGGTTTGTGTTTAGATGTTAATCAATAAAACTTGGTTGTAATTGACAAGGCCAGTTAATTTTTAGAAGAAGAATTATAGACTTTATACTCTGCATATTTTGACACAGGTTTGTACTCACCGTCTTCTCTGTACATATAACTGTTGGTTTCATCAAGGATTTTATC
>CAXTPJ010000307.1:0-4953 GCA_964245855.1 uncultured Ferruginibacter sp.
AATCCACATTGGCGGACATGCAAAACCTAGGGCTGCCAATTTTATAACCGGGAAATTATAAAACAAACCGCTTTATTCATTTCAATTTATTGATGGAAATATTAAATTGCCCAGCTGCATTTTATAAAACTATAATGATTATTTTTAGTGGGTGCATCATTTGCTAACCATCTATCAAAATAATTATGCAGCCTGAATTAAGAGAAAAATTCAACAGCAATTTCACTGAAGAAAAATACCTGGCTTACCTTAAACAAATTGAAGACCTGCACCCCGGCTCTCTTGATTTCAGGAATGCGGAAACGCCGATTTTTGTTCCAAAAGATTTTACAAAAAAAATGCTCAAAGCCTGTGATGATATCATTGATGTTATTATTCAGCCGGATTTTAAGTCACTCACGGAAAGGAGTATCCCAAAAGACATTGCAGTACCCAATGAAAATGATTATGCTGATTTTGTGGTGTTCGATTTTGGCATTTGCGAAAATAGTGAAGGTGGCCTGGAACCGCAGCTAATTGAGATGCAGGGCTTCCCCACCCTGTTTGCCTTCCAGGCTTATCATACCTATTATACTGCGTTATACGCCGATGTTCCTGCAACACATGATGCTTACCTCAGCGGCTACCATGAAGCCAATTACCTGCAGTTACTAAATGAAATAATTTTAGGAGATGAGCAGCCGGAAAATGTGATCCTGCTCGAAATATATCCTGAAAAACAAAAGACAAGGATCGACTTTTATTGCACTGAAAAAGCATTGGGAATTAAAACCGTTTGTCTTACCAAGCTCATCGGTGAAGGCAATAAATTATATTATGAAAATGATGGTAAAAAGATCGAGATAAAAAGAATTTACAACCGCCTAATTTTTGATGATTTACAACAGCAAAAAGACCTGGGTAACATCATTGATTTTTCTCATCCCTGGGAAGTAGAATGGATATCGCACCCCAACTGGTTTTACCGCATCAGCAAATTCACTTTGCCATTGATCGATAATCCTTATGTGCCAAAAACTTATTTCTTAAATGAATTGGAACAGATACCAACCGACCTGGAGAACTATGTATTGAAGCCCCTGTTTTCTTTTGCAGGCATGGGTGTTGTGATCGATGTAACCAAAGAAGACATAGACAAAGTAACTGATCCGGAAAACTGGATCTTACAGCGCAAGGTAAAATATGCAGATGTGATCAAAACACCGGATGGGCCTGCCAAAGCGGAGATCAGGTTATTTTATTTCTGGAAGAAAGGCTGGGTAAAGCCGGTAGCCGTACACAACCTTTCGAGGTTGAGCAAGGGTAAAATGATCGGCACCCGGTATAACAAAGACAAAAGTTGGGTGGGCGGAACGGTTGCTTATTTTGAAAAATAGCCTGGTGTTTACCAGTTGAATTTTGCAGATACGAATTACACTATTTCTTTAATTTGGCAAACATAAAAATAATAATCAAAAACATCCCCTAATAGCTTTTAATAACCTTTAGGCAGCTTAATCATTACATCGATTCAATTATATGAAAAAAGAGAAAACTCCAGCAGGATACCAACGTTTCGATTTTTATCTATCCAAACTTCAACTGCTGCTGGATGAAGCCGCCAAACAAAAAAATCCAGCCTTATGGCTGTACACCAACGGGGCAAGAACACCTTTATTCATGCTGGAAGGTTTGGCAAAAATCTATGCCGGGTTACACAACAAAAAAACTTTCATCAAAATAAAAGAACAGGTAAAAGTGCTGGAAGACACATTGGGAGCAATTGATTACTATGATGTGATTGCAAAAGACCTTGGGAAAAATAAAAAGATATCAGTTACCATTACCAGTTACCTGCAGGCACAAACAAGGGAGAAAATACAGAGCCTTAATGAAATGCTGACAGAAAAAAAATGGATCGGCGCTGAAGAAAGCAGGGTATTGAAAATAAAGAAAAAACTACAAAAAGCTGACTGGGTTGCTCCAGAAAAAGAAGTGAAACTATTTGCTGAATACTATGGCAAATCTATTTACACGATAACTGAATTTGTACAATCTAAAAAATGCAAGTTTGATAACATGGAAGCCGATGTACATGAGCTGCGGCGCAAACTCCGCTGGTTGAGCATTTACCCCCAGGCATTACAGGGATGCATTCAATTATCCGAAAGCAGCAATTCACCGGCTCATTTAAAAAAATACCTCACCAAAGAAATTGTAACCTCGCCATTTAATAAAATGCCCGATGCTGCCGATAATAAGCAATTCCTGATCCTTGAAAAGAAATTCTTTTTATCATTGAGCTGGATGATCGATGCATTAGGAAAAATAAAAGACAATGGCCTGCACATCATTGCATTGACAGAAGCTTTACAACAGGCCGGTGATTTAACAGAAACTGCTGCTCGGAAAAAAGCGTACGAATTATTGGGAGCCAAACAAGAAAAACTACCTGCTTTATTAACCAAGGCTTCAACAATGAGCAAAACCTATTTTGATGAACACAATTTAGAACACCTGCTGCTGGCTACCGGAATAATAAAGCCGAAAAAGTAGTCGCCATGAATACCCGAACAGGCACAAATATTTTTAAAATTCAATCTGGAAATAAATGCCATTTAAAAGATAAGGCCACGCAGAAGATATACAATAGCAAAAACGCTATCCACTGTTTTCATTCGGGAAAATTAGTGTTATTCGTGGCAAAAAAAATTCAGGAATTACTTCTGCCCGTCACGCCATTCATACACCCAGCTACTCTGGATCATTTCCAAATGGCCTTCGTTGCTTTCTTCGGGCTTGCCGGCAAAATTAGGAATCTCCAAAACCCATTTCAGCAGGTCGGTAAAACGGATGCGGTAAATCTTGCCTTCATTAAAATCATCGCCAAAACGTTCATACAATTTCATGGCAATGTCCTCGTAATCGTTCCAGTGAATAGGTGGTTCAAAAGTCATAATAATTAATGTGATAATGTGCTAATTAGCTAATGTGCTGATATTTTCAAATTCTTCTTTTTTGAAATAATAGTAAGCCTTTTGCGATTAAAAGAATTAGTTAATTAGCACATCGGTTAATGAGCTAATTAAAACTACTCTCCCAAAAACTGCGTTTGGTCAGGCAAGGTAATTACAATGTTTCCGCTGCCTTCCTGCAACACACACTGGCAACCCAGGCGGCTGTTGATCCGTGGGTTTACAGCACGGTCGATGAAATCTTCTTCCCGGTCGCTTAACTCTTCTAAAAATTCATCCCCCTGTTCTACATACAAATGGCAGGTGCTGCATGCACAAACACCGCCGCAATTGTGATGAAGATCAATATCGTTTATTAAAGCTACTTCCAGCAGTGATTGTCCATCTTCAATATTCTCCAGTGTTACAGGTGCTAATCCTTTCTGTTCAAATTTATACGTAATACTATACATAGTTGCAAAGTTCGGGCTGCAAACCTACAGTAGAATTACCAATTTTGGAAAACAATTACATCGATCAATTTCTATGTAAGCCGGAAACTACATTTTTAGCAGCAGTTAATTTGTATATCAACATTGAATTAACTACTTTGCCAGCATTAAATAAAACAGCACTGTATGAAAAATATTTACTTCCTGGCCATTGTTTGTCTGTCTCTTTTTGCTGCCTGCGGCGATCATAAAGAAGAAAAGAAAGAGGTGCCGGAAAAGAAAAAAGATACAGCAGTTGCAGAAGAGAAAAAACCGGAAGCCGAAACCCAACGGGCGCCTATCATTAATATAATGGACACATTATCTTTAAAATATTTGGTAATGTCGATGAAAGACAGCGCTGCCAATGCAGCCCGCATCAATTTAAAACTTGCAGAGATCCTGGGTTTTAAACTGGCCAACGTTATCAAAAAAAACGGACAAAAAGTAACCGGAAAACCCATTGCCTGGTACACCAGCACCAAAGCCCCTTATTTTTTTGAAGCCGGTTTACCAGTTGATAAAAAGCCTGCCAAACAACCTTCTAATGTGTATGTGAGAGAAATAGGTATTGACAGTGTAGTAGTAGCCCATTTTTATGGCCCGTACGAATTGTTACCACAAGCTTATGAAGCCCTTACCGACTGGATGAAAAGCCATAAAAAAACCATAAAGGGAAAGCCCTACGAGATATATGTGGACGACCCGATGGACAAAGACGGTAAGCTTAAAGACCCATATAAAGTACAGACGGATGTGGTGTTTCCGTGGAAGTAGCAGGAGGTTGAAAATAGTTGAAGGTTGTTGAATGTAGTTTAAGGTTGCGGGTTGCCGGGTTACGGGTTTTTGAATCGTTTAAAGGTTTATTGTCGTTTAATACATTCAAGAGTTTTGACGGGTTTACTACAAAACACTGCAATTATAGATCATAAACGAAAATCATAATTGTCTTCATAAAATCAGAAATCGAAAAATCAGCGATCAACAATTTCATCAGGGTTCCCCTGATTACACGCTCATTCAAATCACAAATCAAAAATCATACATCACAAATCTGTTTTAGGGGTTCATGATGCTGTCGGTCAGCTTCAGGTAGAGCGTTCTTAATTTTGGATGATCGTTTAATAAGCGCAGGTGCTTGTCGAGGGTTACAACATCTTTTCTTATGGCAGGCCCAGTCTGCATTTCGGCGGGTGGATAAGTGCGGAGGCGGGTGGCGGTTTCTTCTATTAAAGGCAGCAGCATTTTAAAATCAACGTTTTCGCTACTGCAATAATCACTGGCCAAAGAATAGAGGTGATTGGTAAAGTTGCTGGTAACTACAGCGGCTATGTGCAATTTCTGGCGGTAGCAATCATCTGCACCAGCTACCGGGCCGCCGATGCTGTTGGCGATGGTGTAAATATGCTGGTAAGTGTAGTCGTTGTTGCCATCTACCAAAAAAGGAATTTTCTGTGTACCGGCACTTTCTTTACGCAAACTCTGCAACGGATACAGCACACCATAATTGGTGGACACACCTTTCAACA
>CAXTPJ010000308.1:0-4925 GCA_964245855.1 uncultured Ferruginibacter sp.
TCTGGTTCAAATTATATATTGTTGATGGCTTTTTGAACCAGCCGTTATCATTGAGTAAAGTGGCGTATGTTGAAGTGCTTGATAAAGATGGCAAAGCAGTATTGCAAACAAAAGTAGCTGTTGATGAAGCAACCGGCAATGGTTCTATCCTCATTCCTGCGGCGGTCGCCAGCGGCAATTATATCTTTCGTTCTTACACACAATGGATGAAAAATGCTGGTGCTGATTTTTTTTATGAGCAACCATTAGTGATCATTAATACTGTAAAAGAATCTGCTACAAAAGATTCAGTGGCAACTGTACCCTTCGATATTCAATTCTTCCCCGAAGGCGGAAATATGGTTGCCGGGCTGTCATCAAAACTTGCTTTTAAAACATCCGTTGATATCAATGGCAACTGTAAAGGGGCGATCGTAAACCAGAAAAAAGATACGCTTGCCCGCTTTTCAAACCTGGTTTTTGGTATGGGCAATGTTGTTTTCACTCCTGTGCCAGGAGATCAATACAAAGCCATTGTACAGTACAATGGCAAAACCGTTGTTAAAGAATTGCCGCCTGTTTATCCATCCGGCATTGCAATGTCAGTTATTGGGAAAGACCAGGTAACCGTAACAGTTAGGTCGACCCGGGAATTTGATAACACTTACATTTATTTGTTTGCCCATTCAAGGGGGTTGGTTAAATCGGTTCAAACAGCCAGGATAAACAATGGACAGGCAAGTTTTACCATCAATGCTGCCAGCTTACTGTATGGCATTTCGCATTTTACTGTTTTTAATGAAAGTAAACAACCGGTTTGCGAACGAATATTTTTTAAAAGGCCTCAAACAAGATTATCGCTTGGCCTCACGATGGATAAAAATATATATGAGGCCAGGGAAAAAGCAGATCTAAGCATCGATACCAAACAGGATGGCCAGCCAATTGGTGCAGATTGTTCTGTCGCAGTGTTTCTGGTTGATTCGTTGCAGCCGGTAAATTACAGCGACATACAAAGTTATTTGCTGTTGTCTTCTGACCTGAAAGGCGATATTTCCTCTCCTCAATTTTATCTTGATGAAAAAAATAAAGGAGTGGATGAGGCTACAGATAATCTGATGCTAACCCAGGGATGGCGCAGGTTTGATTGGGATGCAGTTAAAAAAAATACCGAGCCCTAGTTTGAATTTGCACCGGAGCAGGATGGCATATTGATCAGTGGAAAAGTGATCAACAAAAATACTGGCCAGCCTGCAGCCAATGTTCCGGTGTTCCTGAGTTTTCCGGGCAAGCAATTCCAGGCTTTGAATGCTGTGAGTGATAACAATGGCAGGGTCCAATTCAATCCCCAAAGTTTTACCGGCATCAGCGATGTTGTTATTAAGACAGCAGATAATGACAGCCTGTACCGGGTTGAGATTGACAACCCTTTTTCAAATAAACCGGCTGCAAAAAACATAGCCGCCTTTACATTGCCAGTGAATGTAAAAAATGACCTTACCAACCGCCACATAGCCATGCAGGTAGAAAACACTTACAACCTGCAGGCAAAGAAAAAATATACCTCGTTGATTGAAAGCATTGATACAACTGCTTTTTACGGCTTACCGTCTTTTTCGTTTTACCTGGATGCCTACACCCGTTTTAACACAATGGAAGAAGTGTTACGGGAATTTGTAACCGATGTAAGGGTTAGAAAGAAGGGTGATAATTTTACCATCAGGGTGCTTGACAGGCCAACGGTAACTTTTTACAACGACAATCCTTTGGTGCTGATAGATGGTGTGCCGGTATTGAATATGAATAAAGTAATGGAAATAATGCCGACAGCAGTAAAAAAAGTAGATGTGTTGTCGAGGCGGTTTTATGCCGGGGCATCTGTGTATGATGGCATTATCAGTTACCGCACTTACAATGGCGACCTCGGTGGCTACACACTTGACCCTAATTCGGTGGTATTGAAATTTGATGGATTGCAGCAACAGCGGGAGTTTTACCAGCCCACTTACGAAACCAATGCAAAAAAAGACAGTCGCCGCCCCGACTTGCGCAATGTTTTATACTGGAACCCATCTGTAAAAACTACTGCCAACGGGGAATTCAATACCAGTTTTTATACTTCTGACTTTGCCGGAAAATATGCGGTTGTTATACAGGGCATTACCAAAGATGGAAAGTCAGGAAGTAATTTATTGATGATTGAGGTAAAACAACCGGCGCTGCTAACTAACAGGCAGTAATCAGCACAATTTAGCAAGCATCTTTTTTTTATAAAAGCTACCAATCCAATCGTATTTACTTTGCGATTTTGCTTGCTATTTTCTTTGATTGCGCTTGTCTTTTCAGGAAACGCAGTTAAAATCCTCCGCTTATCTTGCAACCGAAACAACAACGTTCTTTCAACAACCTTTCATCACAGCGCCAATTTATTTTCAGCTTTTGTAATTAATTTCATTTTCAACAACAGCATCATTCATTAAACAGTTAAACAACTATGCATGTTAACCAGGCCTGGTCGAGAAGAAAATTTATTGCAGGAATTGCCGGCGCCGGCGCCGCTGTTGCACTGGATCCTTTATCAGCTTTTGCTGTAAATAAAGTAGATCCGGCTGTAGCAGCTATTGTGGCCAAAACAATTGGTATTGATACGCACAATCACATGGATGTTCCATTTAACGCAACGGAATTTGCAAGTAAACAATATGAATTGGCTGCAGAGATGAAAACTTCGGGCCTGACTGCTATTTGTATGACGTTTTGTGTTGACAGGCCCAATCTTACCAAAACAGGTGAGGCATACGAAAGGTTCCTGATCAGTTTGGACGAAATGGATCAACTGCTTAAAGACAACAAACTCACACGAGCGCTGAATTATGCCGACCTGAAAAATGCCCGCAAACAAAATAAACCGGTTGTTATTCAATCGGTAGAAGGCGGCCATTTTATTGAAGGTAAATTAGAAAGGATATCTATTGGATATCAAAGAGGATTAAGGCATTTAGGTTTGCTTCACGACAATCAATCTCCTTTTCCATTAGGCGATATTTATACCGATGCACCGAAATACAATGGCCTTACGGAAATGGGTGTAAGCGTTATTAAAGAATGCAACAGGCTCGGCATATTGGTTGACCTTGCCCATTGCAGTAATGATGCAGTTAAGCAGGCATTGAAAATATCCACTAAACCAATCATCATTTCTCATACCGGTTTGAATACCCAATTAGGCAACAACGAAAGAATGGCCAACATGATGCGGCCAAGGCTTATCAGTAAGGAGCAGGCAAAGTTGGTAGCCGGTGCCGGCGGCGTTATTGGCGTGTGGACACATCTTGCTGATACTCCTGCTGACTATGCAAAAAATATCCGTGCCATGGTAGAGGCTGCCGGGGTTGAACATGTGTGCATTGGCACCGATTCTAAAATGGCAACAGCTACAAATTCTACTGACAAATTTGGAAAGCAAACGAACCAGTCTTGGGACAATGACAAAGATGGTTTTTTGTATGTTGTGGTAGATGCGTTGTTGAAAAATGGCTTTACTGAAAATGACATACTAAAAATTACCGGCGAAAATTATTGCCGTGTTTTTGATGCTGCGACAAAGGTTTAAATATTATTATTGGGCTCAACATATATAGAATAAATAGTTGTACCTAAAATTAATTTACCACCTCTTTTTATTTTAATTGTTTTCACCTCTGCCGCCGGTGAGGCAGCGTAACCGGAACGCCACTGCCCTGGCCGCTTTCAAAAAAATTTGCTCCGCATTTTTTTGAATCCCGCCTTCGGCGTCACCTTAACCAAAGAGGTGGCTAACCCGGTTATTGGTTTAACCTATAAGCAATGTCATCAACTCTCTGCTTTTGAATTGAACAACTGATATACTAAACGATCTGGCGACTTATTTGACAACTTTGACTTATAAAAAAGCTGAATAAAAAAATAATGTACAAGCGTGCGACGCCACTGAAGTTCAATCAAATTCCTGCAGCCGGGAACAAAATCAATATTGATCGTTTAAGCAATATTTGTTCTTTATAAAAATTTGCTACCCGTCATTTTGGCTACTACAAACTGTAATACGGCAACATTAAGTTGACTGCTTCGAGTGACTTTTGCATTGTACAATTAAACAATCGATACAATGAAAAAAGCAATATTTATTACAGGTGCCTCAACCGGTCTTGGTAAAGCCTCCGCCAAATTATTTCACAGCAAAGGTTGGAATGTGATTGCCACCATGCGTAACCCCGCTAAAGAAACTGAACTAAACCAACTGGAGAATGTTACGTTGTTACCGCTGGATGTAACCAACCCGGAACAAATAAAACTTACAGTTGAAACAGCCATTGACAAACATGGGATTGATGTAGTGTTCAACAACGCAGGGTACGGACTGGTTGGTTCGCTGGAAGCCTTTACAGATGAGCAATTGATCAGGCAACTGGACACCAATTTGCTGGGTGTTATCAGGGTTACAAAAGCATTTGTACCTTACTTCAGGGAAAAGAAAAATGGCCTTTTTATTACCACAACTTCCATCGGCGGCCTGCTTACTTTTCCGCTGGATTCCATTTACCACGCCACCAAATGGGCGCTCGAAGGCTGGAGCGAAAGCATGTCGTTTGAACTGGGCCTGCACAATATCCGCATTAAAACCGTTGCGCCGGGTGGCATTAAAACTGATTTTGCCAGCAGGTCGTTAGAGGTTGCCGAACATCCTGCTTATGCCGAAGGATTGAAAAAATTATTCGCACTGATGAACCCTGATAATTTTGAACCGGTAGAATGGATCGCCGATGCGGTGTACGAAGCGGCAACCGATGGCAAAGATCAACTGCGCTACATTGCAGGCGAATTCGCCAATCAACTGTATTCAAGGCGACTTGAAATTGGTTCGGAAGCGGCTGTAAAAGAAATGAACAAACTGGTTTTTAGAGAAT
>CAXTPJ010000309.1:0-4919 GCA_964245855.1 uncultured Ferruginibacter sp.
GTGTTCGATTTGCTTAAACAAAACCGCAGCATCAACAGGACGGTTACCGAAAGCTATATTGAAGATGTACGCAACCAGGTGCTGACACAATATTTCATGCTCACCTTTACATACAAACTTAAAAATTTTGGAACGGCAAAAGCCGCCACAGGCAGGGGAGATGGCAATGGCAGGAGAGGAGCCGGCGGTCCTCCCGATGGCCCTCCTCCGTCTTTTTAAATTTGCTTCCTTTGCGTTTAATTGGCATTGAATTGTTGTAATTTGCCAACTCAATAATTATATGCTTTTTAATTTATTCGGTAAAACCAACAAAGAAACGGCCATTATTTTTACAGACAAAGTGTTTGTAAGCAGCAGCGCCAAAATGAATGCCTGCCTGCAATTAGCAAAAGATCAAACCAACATTTTGTTCATTGCATGGTTTGCCGAAACAGCTAAAAAGTTTACGGAGTATTTTGCCCGGCATGGATTTGCTGGTATTGAAATTGTACAAGCCAGTCGATTCCACATTGGAAAACTGGCTGATAAAATTCCTGTTTTCCTGGAGCATTATCCATTACATGAAAAAGAATTGGCATTGATGCAACAATGGCCTTCGCAAACCATCATGGTGTACAGTTCCATGGATGAGCCGTTGTTTAAAGAGTTGGGCAGCGATAAAATGATCCCCTTAATAAAACTATTGGGCATGAAGGAAAGCGAAGCCATAGAACATTCTTTTGTTACCCAGTCCATCATGAAAGGCCAGCAAAAAATTGCGTCAAAAGTTGGGGCAGAACAACCTGCAGGTTCACAAGCAGAATGGATGCGAAAGAATTTTGTTGATTAATATTGGATTCAATCAAGCCTCCTTCATCCTTCTCACATAACTCATTACAGCCCTTATTTCACCATACGAATAATCATCGCCCAGCAGTTGCTTTGCCGGAGCCAGTTCCTGCATGTTGTTATTCTTTTCTATTGCTTTCATGATTGGTTGTACCTTATCTTTTTTTACCAGTTCATTCAATGATAATTCTCCGGTAAAAATAAAGTGTGCTAAATGTGTTTCAATTGTTGTTAAAGCAAGCCCTCTTTCAGCGGCAATTTCAGCAACCGATCTGCCTAATTGAAATAACTGCAGGCTCGCTTTTTTTGTATCGGTTGTTTTTTCACTTGTAGTTGATTGCTTACTACGTTTAGGCGCTTTAGCATTTATTTTGGTACTGATATCATTGGCTACGCAGTAATCTATAATCGCATCTAAAAAGGCATCACCATATTTTTCCAGTTTGATATCGCCAAAGCCGGAGATCTTTTTTAAATCAGGCTTGGTGAGTGGCAGATAAGTAGCCAGCTCAACCAATGTTGCGTCAGAAAATACTTGGAAAGCCGCTACATTTTCTTCATTCGCCAAATCATAACGAACCGCTTTCAATGTCTTAAATAAATCCTGGTGAAGCGATTTGTCTGCAACATATTTTTCTGCAACAGGTTTCTGTACGGTAACAGATTTTGTCAGCATCACTTTCATTTCTCCCTTTAATATTGCACTGCTATTTTCATTCAGTTGCAGCACTGGAAATTCACCGTCACTTACCTGCAGGTATTGCAGTTGCAGCAGTTCTTTCGTAATATCTCTCCACCGGTCTTTACTGATGTCTTTACCGATACCATACGTTTTAATCGATTGATGTTCTGCTTTGGTTGTGCTGCTGCCCCTTAAAAAATCAATCACATAGTTGATCCCAAACCGTTGGTTCAAACGGGTAACTGCACTCAGTAATTTTTGCGCTTCAACAGTTCCATCTTCTCTTTCTTTTTCGCTCAAACACACATCGCAACTGCCGCAATAATCAGGTGCTGCTTCATCAAAATAATTGAGCAAATATTTTCTTCTGCAAAGATTGGTTTCGCACAGCGCCGACATCTGGTTCAGCTTCTTCAGCATGATTTTAGTTTGCTCTTCATTGCCATCAACCTCCGCAAATTTTTTCAGCTTCATCACATCTGCATAGCTGTAAAATAAAATGGCCTCGCTTTCCAAACCATCCCTTCCGGCCCTGCCGGTTTCCTGGTAATAGCCTTCAATGTTTTTTGGCAGGTCGGCATGTATCACATACCGCACATTGCTTTTATTGATGCCCATACCAAAAGCAATGGTGGCGACAATGATCCTTATTTCATCCCGTAAAAATTTTTCCTGCCGTTCTTCCTTTACTTTCTTTTCCAGCCCTGCATGATAAGCGGCCGCTGAAAACCCTTGCTGCTGCAGCTTTTCAGCTACCGATTCGGTGCTGTTCCTGCTTAAACAATATACAATGCCGCAATCATCTTTGTGTTGCTGCACATAATTCAGCAATTCATCAAAGTAATTTTTTTTCGGTTTAACGAAGTAACTGATGTTGGGGCGGTTGAATGAATTTTCAAAAGAAGTAAAATGAGTAAGCCGTAATTTTTCAATGATGTCTTTCTTGGTCAACTTATCCGCAGTGGCAGTCAGCGCAATAATCGGCATTTGCGGAAAAGAACTTTTCAGTTGTCCCAACTCAACATATTCCGGCCTGAAATCATGGCCCCAGTGACTGATGCAATGTGCTTCATCAATGGCAAACAAAGCCACTTCAACCTGTTGTAATAAAGCAAGCAATCCATTGTTGCCGATCAGTCTTTCCGGCGCAACATATAGTAATTTGAGTTCGTTATTTTTAAGTTGATTGATAACGGTTGATTGTTCGTACCCTGTTAAAGAAGAGTTCAAAAATGCGCAGGCAACTCCGTTTAACCGCAAGGCATCTACCTGGTCTTTCATCAAAGCGATCAGCGGAGATACCACTATGGTAACTCCATCAAATGCCAGTGCAGGAACCTGGTAACACAATGATTTACCGCCACCGGTTGGCATCAGTACCACCGTATCTTTTTTCGCCAATACATTTTCAATGATATCCTGCTGGTTAAAACGAAACTGGTTGTAGCCGAAATAATGCTGGAGTATATGGTGAATATTATTCATAAGGAAAATAAAACAATGAGTTATTTTGGCAAAGATGAGTAATAAAATGATATGCTTATGAAACTCAATGGCAGTAAGTATTGTGGCAAAAAATGTAAAAATTATACATTCGTAATTTGATTTTGTTCCCGGCAAAAGGAATGCTATTTGACTTTATTGGCGTCGCACTCTTGTGCTATATTTCTTTACGCAACTTTAGCATTTTAACGCAGGTATTTCAATCAAATTCAAATACCTTTTCCTGCTTAAAATAAAATTTGTTTTGGAAATATACTCAAGGCCATTATATCTTTGCAGCAGTTCTTTAAAAATCACTTATCAAGAAAGGCAGAGGGTAATGGCCCTGTGAAGCCTTGACAACCTCTCCCGGTTTTGCCGGGAAAAGGTGCCAATTCCATCACGCAGCAGCGTGACAGATAAGTCAGATCCAAGCTTCAAAATATCTTCAACATATTAAAAGCCCATCTGATTTATCGGATGGGCTTTTTTGTTTTAATCCATTAACTATTTAAACCCCGTCAGGGTTCTAAACCCTGACGGGGTTATGTTCCTGTAAAATAAATTTTGTACTAAAAATTGAAAGACATGAGTAAACAATTAACCATCGGCCTGTTTGGCTTTGGCGTAGTAGGAAAAGGTTTGTACGATGTGTTGCACCACACACCGGCACTGCAGTCCAGCATAAAAAAAATCTGCATCAAACATAATGGCAAGCAAAGAAGTATTGCTGCTGATAATTTTACCACCAATGCGGCAGCGTTGCTGGAAGATGAAAGCATTAATGTTATTGTTGAGTTGATTGATGATGCGGATACCGCTTTTGACATTGTAAAAACTGCATTGCAAAAAGGAAAAGCCGTAGTAAGTGCCAACAAAAAAATGATAGCAGAACATTTTGAAGAATTGTTTCAACTGCAACAAAAACACAACGTTCCATTTTTATACGAAGCTGCCTGTTGTGCCAGCATGCCCATCATTCGTAACCTGGAAGAGTATTATGATAATGACCTGCTGCATTCTTTCCGTGGCATCATCAACGGCTCTACCAATTTTATCCTCACCAAAATATTTAATGAACAACTGGATTTTGATAAGGCATTGTTGTTGGCACAACAATCCGGTTTTGCAGAAAGCAATCCAAAACTGGATATCGGGGGTTTTGATGCGGCCAATAAATTGTGTATCCTGCTGGCACATTCGTTTGGTGTGGTGGCAAAAAAAGAGCAATTCATTTTCACCGGAATTGAAGCCATTACGTTACCAGACGCCAACGTTGCCAAAGGGAAAAAGTATCAAATTAAATTAGTCGCCAATGCACAGAAATTAAAGAATGGCAAACTGGCTGCATTTGTGTTGCCGCAGTTTGTAGAAGAAAGCGATGACCTGTTTCACGTACAAAATGAATTCAATGGTGTGATTACGGAAAGCAGTTTTGCAGACAAACATTTTTTTAAAGGAAAAGGTGCCGGCGCATTTCCTACAGCATCTGCAGTGCTGAGTGATATATCTGCTTTGCGCTACCACTACAAGTATGAATACAAAAAGATATTTCACCAAACCGACACTGTTTTATCAAACGATTATTATTTGAAAGTTTTTGTAAGCGTAGATGATATTGGCAAAATAAAAAGAGCCGAATTTGAGTGGCTGGATGAATGGCACAATGAGTTTAAACATAGCTGGCTCATAGGAACCATTCATGCAGAGAAACTGGCGGCTAATGATTGGTGGAAACAACAGGGCGTTTCGCTCATTGCTTGTCCTGATGCAATTGTGGAAGATGTAGACTACAAAAAGATCAGCAAAAGAAGTTTAGAATTAGCAGGCATCATTTAACTGGTCTGACCAGTTAGAGTATTTAAAAAACTCGATATCAATTTTTGATATCATCGAATAAATTGAAAAAATGATTTATAACAACTAA
>CAXTPJ010000310.1:0-4905 GCA_964245855.1 uncultured Ferruginibacter sp.
GATAACCGGCCCGGAGCTGTGCAGGAAGCGCCGCAGGGAAATGAAAACCCGGGACTGCAATCGCTGAAAAAACTGGTGGAGGAAAAGTGATTGCTGAAATTTTTATGTGTTGAAAGGTTATAAATTAATTTTTTCATAATCTTTGTCCGGTTCAATTATTCCTGATCTTTATACACACAACAACCACCTGATAAAACCAACCAACATGGCACTACCCAACATTTTTACCAGCGAAGTAACTGATACTATTATTGCCAGGATCGATCAATTAAAAAGCACAACACCTGCAGGCTGGGGTAAAATGGATGTGGCCCAAATGCTTGCGCACTGCAATGTATCGTACGAATTGGTGTATGAGGATAAACACCCCAAACCCAATTTTTTGATGGGGTTGATATTGAGATCTTTTATAAAAAAAGTAGTAACAAGCGAAACACCTTACAAACAAAACAGCCCTACAGCGCCGGCTTTTGTTGTAAAAAGCAGCAAAGATTTTAATATTTAAAAAGCAAGGTTAATTAAGTACCTGCAGCAAACGCGGCAACTCGGCGAAGCGCATTTTGATAACAAACGATCACACTCTTTTGGTAAGTTGAACAAAACAGAATGGAACAATATGTTTTATAAACATTTGAACCATCACCTTATACAGTTTGGTGCGTAGGATTTTTAAATAAGGCAAAATACCTTTTCAGTGTTTCTTATAATAGCCTTCTAATTTTTCTTTTAACTGTAAGGGCATTTCGCAGCGCTTCATTCCATTGGCCTGCATAAAATATAATGTTACATCGCCGGTATTCAGCAAGGCTTCCTGTTCATTGTAAATTTCGTGGTGAAAAACGATCTTATGATGCAACGGCAATTCTTTTAGTATAGTCTTCACCGTTATAAGGTCTTCATACTTGGCAGGCCGCAAAAAACGGCTGTGAATATCTACTACAGGCATAATGATACCCATGGCTTCAATGTCTTTATAAGAGTAGTGAAGCTCCCTTAAAAATTCAGCCCGTCCAATCTCGTAGAACTGGGCATAGTGGCCATGGTACACCACACCCATCTGGTCGGTGAGTGCATAATGGATCCTTATCTTGGTTTCTGTAGTAAACATGTTATGCTTCTGTGTCAGTGGAAATTGTTTCAATCATATCTTCTTCTATAATCACCGGTCATCGCTCACATCTTTTGCAAAATAATGAGCAATGGGTTTGGCAAACATCAATAAAACAAGTGGTAAGGTGAGATGGATAAAAATGCGCATCCAATCGGCTGGCCTCGGTGGCTCATACGTGTCAAACTTGCTGCTTGCTTTGCTGGTAAAGCCATTGATGATGGCTTTTATTAAAGCGGGTAAATCGGTTAATAAAAAATAAGGTTCTAACATACTTAACTAACAGGTGCAAAACAACGAAATATCCTTTGATTTTATAAAAATAGAATGGATAGATAGTTTCGGTGCAACTGGAGGGTGGCAGTCTTTAGATGGATATTCTCCCGAAGAGTTAAAAATAGTAAGCGTGGGAATGAAAGTATTTGAAAATGAAAAAGTGATAGCCCTTGCACCAAATTATGCTAAATCTACCACTTACACATCTGAACAAGCAAATGGATTGATGGTCATTCCTAAATGCTGTATAACAGAGATTACCGCTTGTTCTTTTTGTCCGTTGCCTGTGTAAGAACCGATGCCGCTACAGCCTTAACAGCCTTGGAACTGTTAGGGTTTGAAAGTAGTTTAGAAGCGATTGTTGCAATAGCAGGAGACGTTTTTTCATTTTTTGCCATGATTGAATGTCATTTTGCTGATTAGTAAAATTGTTTGCGTAGTAAATATAACAATTATCTAAAGCAACCCACTAAATATTTTAGGAATAAAAAACCAAAAAAATTAGTCATGAAAAAAATAATCAATTATTTTAAAGATGTATTATCTGCTTTATTAGGCAAAAGGGTTTACTATACGGATAGGAGTGTGCCGTATAGTAATCCGAAAGTAGACAGGTGTAATTAGTTCTTTACAGATTCCAATAAAAACATTGAGCCATTACTATGAACAGTTATTATCCAATACGATTTACCCGTTGATTTAGCAGCCGAATTAGCTTTTTCAAATACCGCTTCTTTTGTGGTATCTCCGTCAAATAAATACTCGGCAGTTGGCAGTTTGTAAATTGTGCCGCTTTCTCCAGTGATCGTTTTGGCAAATCCTTGTTTTGTCATTGCAGAATGTAGTGTATCATAATCTGTCTCAACGCTTTTGTGTAGTTCTACTCTTGTTAGAAATTGTGCCATTGGTTTAAGGTTTAGCCGACCAAAGTAATCATTACCCATTGAAATGTCAATACCCCTTATTGCAGCCAGTGAAAGATTACTCTGAAACTTTTTAAACATCTTTTGCTTTTTTATGTGCCAAGTAAAGACACTTAATCAATTCGACAGTATAATAGAGTTAATGACATATTTCAAAGATGAAAAAACATGTCTTAAATATTTAGAACAGTGGCTACACGGAGGGAACATACATTGTCCTCATTGTGGCTTCCAAAGGATATTCAGGTTCAAGGATGGCAAGCGTTTTCGTTGCTATGGCTGCAAGGAGCAGTTTACTGCTAAGATTGGGACTATTTTTGAATCAAGCAGGTTGCCGATGTTAAAATGGTATATGGCTATTTATCTAATCTCGTCAGACAAGAAAGGCATTAGTTCTTATCAATTGGCTAAGTATTTAAAGGTGACACAGAAGACATCTTGGTTCATGTTGCATAGGATAAGAACAGCAATGAAGCAGGATGAATCACAATTACACGGAGTGGTTATGTCGGATGAAAGCTTCATTGGAGGCAAGAATAAAAATCGTCACATAGACAAGAAGGTAAAGAACTCACAGGGAAGGAGTTTTAAAGATAAGGTTCCTGTATTAGGTCTGATGCAGGCGGAAGTGTCACACACGATTGAAAGACCGCACAAAGTTATTTCCGGTAAAATGGTAGATGAAAAGGTGATAGTACGACCAAAGAAATTATCCTGCACCGTTATTGAAAGCACCAAAAAAGAATCATTGCAGCCGGAGATATTGAAAAAAGTAGAAAAAGGTTCTACCTTTATATCCGACGAATGGAAGGGATATGCAGGATTAAACAGTGAGTTTGACCATCAAATTGTAGATCACACTAAGTTGCAGTTTTTGACCAAAGAGGGACACTCAACAAATGCAATGGAAGGAGCATGGACACATTTAAAAAAGTCCATAGTAGGTTGTTATCACAGAGTAAGTAAAAAGCACCTGCATAGATATTTAAACGAATCAGTATTTCGCTACAACACTATACAAATGAAAGAAGGGGAGCGGATGAACGAACTTATCAAAATGGTAAAATGCAGACTCACATATAAACAGCTAACACAGAAAGTAGCATGAGTAAAACAACGGAGTTGACATTAGAAGATGCTAAAAAAATAGACGAGCAATTGTCTAAGAACCCTGCTGTAAACAAGTCAGTAAAACTTGGAGATATACTCTCTAAAATAGGGAAGAAGAAAACTCCTCCAAAAAACAAAAAGATCAATAAGTAAAACGTACTGGATATTTTGAAGTAGAGGAGAATGGGTTTTATCCTGATATGTAATTAATGCACGTATTAGATTTATGATTAAGCAAGTCACCATTAAACTTCATTCTAAACAAGTGTGCATCCTCAATTCCCCTCAAGGTATATCCTCTCTTTTTTAAGAGGCCCTTGTTAACAAGATTATTGTAAGCGTCATTAGCCTTTGTTAAAGGTGATGTTTCTTTAGAAAATTGCTT
Organism: uncultured Ferruginibacter sp.; assembly: GCA_964245855.1. Classification (GTDB taxonomy): domain Bacteria; phylum Bacteroidota; class Bacteroidia; order Chitinophagales; family Chitinophagaceae; genus Ferruginibacter. The sequence goes on from CAXTPJ010000310.1 coordinate 3,803, forward strand.
GCCTTCAAATATTTCTTTGAAGTTATCGGATATGGTTTCGTGTTTCATTTCAGATAAATTTTCTTGTATGAACAAAAATAGGTTGTTTATTTGAACTTACATAGTCATTTAACAACTGATAATAGTCCCTTATTAAATCTCGAAGATCATCTACTTTAGAATAATCTTCTATTTTAAGTCCAAGCCTTTTGAGTTCTTCAATATTAATAGGTCTACCATGTGACTTCCAAACAGTATTATCATTAAGTTGTTTTGCAATTTCTTCAGCACGTGCTATTTTTTGTTCTTTTGTAACATCTTGATTTAATAGTTCAGGAGTTGTCTGATGTTTATCCCAATTTTTAAACTTGTACTCAACAAGCCATTTTTTCAATAAATCATTAGTCAATTCCCTTGCTTGCTCATAACTTCTAAGTTCCGCTAAATCTAAATCCTTTATCAACAAAAACTCTGCCTCGGACAATTCTCCATTCTTTGATTTTGTAATTGCTTCATTTACTTTATCTAAATATCCAAGAGCTGCGACCCATTTCCCCTCTTTATTTTGCACTTGAGGGTCTATGGGGCCAAGTACGGAAAAATAATCCATATAGATGTTATCGCCACTCATGCAGAATATAGTTCCAGCACTGTAAGCATAATCTGGTACTATAAAATCTACCGTTTTATAATGATGTCTCACAATGTTAACGTACCTCTCTACCGCAATAGCACTTCCGCCTGTTGTAGTAAGAATAACAGTCAACTTATCCTTTTTTGCAGGATCACTACTTAGTTCTTCAATGAATGCTAATATGTCTGTTTCCAATCCATCTACTATAGCTCCATGATAACAGAAAATGTCGGAATTTAATTTTTCTTCTAATTTAGATAATTTTTCATTTAGCAATCCCTTTATGGTAGCATGTACGTTTGGTTTCATGGTGACTGTTTAAGGTTGTACCACAAACATGCATAAAATATTTCTAAAAAACAACCGTGTATTAACGGTATTTTCTCCGGGTTGTTTAACGGTAAAAAAGATATTAGTGTAGTGTTCCTACTACATTTAATATAGTGGGAGACAATTATCATTTTAGAGACTAATGTAGATTTACAAATCC
>CAXTPJ010000311.1:0-4904 GCA_964245855.1 uncultured Ferruginibacter sp.
GTAATGTATGTTGATAGCTTAAACAAAATTGGGCGGTATGCTTTTGGCTTTATGAATGAAAAAACATCATGGCAAAGGCAACAAAAAAATCGGCACCAGCTAAAAAAAATAAGTTGGGCGTCAAGAATTCGCTGGTAAATAATATCAATGCGAAGAAGAAAAAAGGGACTTCAAAAAGTAAGAAAAACTCAACCATTTCGAAAGAGAGTTATGACGAAATGGAAAACAATTGGGGCAAATCAAAAAAATAATTTTATGGCAAAGTTTAAAATTACCACCGGCACAGCCAAAGGAAAAACATGGAAAGCAACCGGCACCAATCCTGTTACAGACAAAGAAATGACCATACAGGGTGGACAAAAAGGAACGCCTGTTGGAAGTAATAATCCTAAAAGTGAACGTTCTTTTGATGCCAGGCATGATGCTACCGGCATGACACCTAAAAAGTATATCAACAAATTAAAATGGGATGATAAGGCCAAGGCTGGAGAGAGTGTGAACATTCCAGACAAATTATTCAGGAAAAAATAATAATAACTTATATTGTTTAGTTCGGTTCCTAATGTAGCAAACTGATTGATCCAGCTTACCAAAGCTGCCATAAAAACAACAGTACAAGAGTGCGACGCCAATGCAGTTGATGAATGAACTACTGCCGGTAACAAAATTATTTTATGCTGTTCATGAAGGCTTTTATTTCTTTGTAACGATCATTCCAGGGATTAAAAAATTGTGTGATCATACCTACATGCTTCTTACCTTTTATTATAAGATATTTTGTACTTGGAGCAATCGGCGATAATTTGTTGATGAATGTTTCATTGGTTTCTTTGATTGATGGATACGTTTTTTCACCCTGGAAAATAAGGAATGGCGGCATTTTTTTATGCAGGTAATACAGTGGACTGGCCTTTTTCCATTCAGCAGGATCGGTTGTAAATGTTTTGAGATAAGTATCATCTTCCGGCAAACTTTCCTGTTTTAAATAAGTGTACATATCCAATCCGGCGGCATCAATCAATATCGTTCCTTTAACAGGATTTGCTATATGAAGATCATTAGAGAATTGATTATCTAATGCAATTAAAGCAGCCAGATGGCCACCTGCTGAATGGCCTGAAATAAATATTTTTTCAGGGTCGCCACCATATTTTTCTATATTATCTTTTACCCATTTCACAGACGCTGCCGAAGCTTTCGCCATCTCCTTATAAGTTGCCACAGGAGACAATGGATAGTCGATTACTACGGTAACAATTCCTTTTCTCGCCATCCTGCTTCCAAAAAAGTTATACAACGAACGCCTGCCGGCATTCCAGTTTCCACCATGGATAAAGATGAGTACATTCTTTACAGGATCAGGTTTTCGGGGTGCAAATACATTGAGTTTTTGCGCAGCAATATGAGCCAACGAATCAGCGGCTAAATACACAATACCTTTTGATCTTTTGATCGACCGGAAAGCACAACTACTAAATAATATGATTGCAATAATGGCAACGCCTGCAGCTAGTAAATAACGGGAAAACTTTCTGATAATCATAGTATAAGAAACGAGAAAACGCTTACATAGGATTGCTTTAGGCGATGAAAAATGTAGAGATAAATTATGCTTTCATTACAACTGTATTACCAGTTTTACATAAAACAGCCCAACCTGCAAAGGCTGGGCTTAATGAAATTTAAGACATAATTATTTACTTATCCAGGTGTTGTTTCCAAAATTCATATCAGGAAAAACATGATCTGGATCAATTGTAATCTTGGTTACCTTTTCTTTAGTAGGCAATTTTTGTTTCCAGGAAGCGGTATTGTTCCAAACCTCAACCGGCAATTTGATCCTGTCTTTTTTTCCGCTCAGCGTTTCGTATTCCAGCACTACCGGCATAGCCATCTGATCGAGATTGGCAATGGTTACATAAGTGCCCTGTGCAACATTACTGTTTTCATATTCTACCGAAAGTATCGATTGATCTAACCGGTAATTTTCCAGGAACCACGCTTTCCAAAACCAGCTCAAATCCTCTCCTGTTCCGTTATCCATCGATTTAAAAAAGTCCCATGGCGTTGGATGTTTGTATGCCCATTGCTGAATGTAATTTTTAAATGCATAATCAAAACGATCAGGGCCAATTACCTGGTTACGCAATAATTCCAAACCATACCCTGGTTTAAAATACAACGCCACACCAATGTTTGATTCTTTCATTGCATCGGGCGTACTCATCACCGGTTCTGTTCCGGGATTAAACATGTATTCTGCCACCTGCGTCATGTCGGCTGAATAATTTTTGTACTCGCCGTTATTAAAATCATCATCAGCCAATGAATTAATGAACGTATTGAAACCTTCATCCATCCAACCGTATTTTCGTTCGTTGCTGCCAACGATCATCGGGAACCAGGTATGCCCAAACTCATGATCGGTTACGCCAAACAATTGGTCGTTCTCCGCTTTGTATCCGCAAAAAACGATGCCCGGGTATTCCATGCCGCCAACATTGCTGGCCACATTGGTTGCTACCGGGTAAGGATATTCGAGCCATCGTTTGCTGTAATTTTCAATGCTTCCTTTTGTGTATTCGGTAGCCCTGCCCCAGCCTTTGATACCTTTGCTTTCGGCAGGATAAACGCTCATGGCCAAACAAGCTTTGCCACTTGGCAAATTAATCTTTGCGGCGTCCCAGATGAATGATCTGGAAGAAGCCCATGAAAAATCCCTCGCATTATTGATTTTATAGTGCCACGTTACGGTAGCAACTTTCGGCCTTGAATCTGCATCTGACACTTCTTTTTCAGAACGGAGCATGACTGTTTTGTTGCTCTTCTTTGCCTCTTCCCAACGCTTGAATTGCAGTGGCGTTAAGGTTTCTACAGGATTTTGCAGTTCGCCGCTGGCCACCAGTATGTGCGATGCAGGCGCCGTAAGCATAACATCAAAATCGCCATACTCTAAATAAAACTCACTTGGCCCAAGGTAAGGCAAGGTATTCCAACCCTGCACATCATCATACACACACATACGTGGATACCATTGCGCCACAGCATAAATATTTCCTTTGGCGGTAGATAAAATGCCACAACGGTCTGCACCATATTCAGGTAAGGTAAATGCATAATCAATGACGATTTTGGTAGTAGCGCCCCCGGGCTTTAACGGATTTTTTAACCGAACCTGCATCCGGGTATCGGTTATCACAAAGTCGGCAACATTATCATCCAGCTTTACCGAACTGATCTTATAACCGCCGTTAAAATCCGATTTAGAATCACCATAGCGGCTGCGGCTGTCAACCGGCATCCTTGCCTGGCCACGGCTTTCTTTATTGAATAAATTTTGGTCTAACTGCAACCATAAAAATGGCAGGCTGTGCGGACTGTTATTTTTATAAGTGATGGTAACCGTTCCTTTTATTTCATTTGTAACATCATTCAGCGAAGCAGTGATCTGGTAATCTGCCCGGTTTTGCCAGTAGGCAATGTTCGGCGTTCCGTCTGAACTGCGGGTGATGGTGCCACCTGCTGGATAAAACAAGGGGGAGAACAAATCTTTGGCAACATACTTCGTGTCGAAAGAATCACGGATTTGTGCAACAATAGAAAGGGTAGAAAAAAGTAGTAAAATGATTACAACAAAATGTTTACGCATAGAATGGCTTTAGCCGCCGAAGGTACTTGAAAAGATTTGCTGTACAAATGCCATTCGTCATTTCCATTGCTGTATCAGCTTGCGGCCATCTGCTTTAATAGCCTCATCATCTTCTGTTTTGTTGGGAAGCAATAACATGGCCGTGAGTATGCCAACGGCTTTATCTTTTTGGCCATCCATTTTATAAGCCCGTGCCATTTCGTAATTGTTCAGCACAAAACCGGCAGCAATGGTTTTTGCTTTTTCAAATGCCTGGATAGATTCTTTCAACGATGCTTTGGGCACACCACCATACAATAATTTAACGGCCGCCTTTTCCACCATGTTCAAATTGCTGATCTCATAATTCCACCTGCCCAGCACATGCCAGGCTTTATAATTGAGCGGATCATTTTTGATGGCAAGGTCAACATGCGCTTTTATTTCCCTGGCGGCAGCAATTTTTTCTTTGCCACTTTTGTCGAGCGACGTACGGCCAAGTGCAATTGCCATCACACAATTGGCTTCGCTGTTATTGGGACTTAATCGTAACGCAATACTGGCATAAGTTTTAGCCGCTTCATAATAATAGCCCCTTCTTTTTTCGGTAGTTTCTCTTTTGCCGATACGGCTGCACAATTCACTGCATTTATTAAGTGCATACATATTCACCGGCTGACCAGCAAGCACTTCTTTGAATTTTTCCAAGGCTGCTTTTTCATTGAGTGCAGTTTCTAACCGGTCGCCTTCTTTAATGAGTGCAGGAATGTCCTGTCCGCAAAGATTGCTTGCAACACACATAAAAGTCAGTAAAAAGGTAGCCAGCATTTTCATGTCAAAATTCTTTTTTAAACGAAACGCCAACAAGGCCCTTAAAATTTTTAATGGGAGGGGATAATTTTTTCAGGGTAATGCTTACCAGTTTAATGCGGTTATCCAAATCATGGATCAGTTCAACAATATCCTGTGCAATGGTTTCCAGTAATGCTGTCGGCTGCTGCATCCTTTTGTCGATCAGTTCGTACACTGTTACATAATCAACTGTATCGCCGAGCACTTCAATTTTGCTGTCAACATCCAGCGAAATATCAACATCTGCCTCAAAATTATTCCCTGTTAATTTTTCTTCTTCATACAATCCATGATGAGCGAAGAACTGCAGTTGATGAAGATGGATGGTTAGCATTGGCGGGATGGTGTGGTGAATGGTTAATGGTCAACAGTCAATAAACTACTCAATTAGAAAGATGTTTGTTCTGTAGTTGCACTGATTTAT
>CAXTPJ010000312.1:0-4897 GCA_964245855.1 uncultured Ferruginibacter sp.
CAATGCCCCCTACTATGTTACGTTGTTTGAAAATTACGGTTTCAAAGTTTTTTTTAACCAGGTGTGTTTTGGTTTTGACCCGGTAAAACCAATTTCACAAAAAATATTTGACCGCCACAAAGCATTGTCTGCCGATCCGGATATTCGTGGTGAAATCATGAACAAAAAGCAACTGCCGAAATTTGCGGCAGACTTTACAACTGTGTACAATAAGGCCTGGGCCGGGCATGGAGGATTGAAGCAATTGAGTGTTGACCAGGTGATGATCATGTTTAAAAAAATGAAGCCGGTGATAGATGAACAGATTATTTATTATGCCTACCATAAAGATGAACCGATCGGCGTTTTCCTTAACCTGCCCGACCTTAACCAATACTTTAAACACATGAAAGGAAAGTTTGGGTTGCTGCAGAAACTATATTTCGTGATGCTGCAAAAATTAAAACCTTCCACCAAATTTGTCGGGTTGGTATTTGGCGTAGTACCCGAGTGGCAGGGAAAGGGAGTAGATGCTTTTTTAATTGGCGAATGCCAGAAACATGTGCAGGTAAACCCGCAATTATATACTGCCTATGAAATGCAGTGGATCGGCGATTTTAACCCGAAGATGATCAACGTGGCAGAGAATTTTGGCGATACCTTCCGCAGCCGCAACCTGGCAACCTACCGTTATTTGTTCGACAGGGAAAAAGAATTCAAGAGACATCCGATGGTATCACAGTAAGCTGGCTAAATAAAGACCAGGTAATGTTATCAGCAGTTGTATTTCATGGCAACAGCATTGGCGACGCTCCGTTCGGCTTCAGTTTTTCATGGCAGCTTTGGCTTATTGAAAGCAGCCACTTCAATAGTTTTTACCTTAAAAAATTAATTTTCAAAATATTTTGAAAGTTCAAAAACTGTTCTATCTTTGATTTGAAATTAATCAGTATGAAATTAGCAGAAGCCAAACAACAATTCATTAGTAGCTGGGGCGCCTTTGGAACCCATTGGGGCATCAACCGCACTATGGCACAGATACATGCATTGCTGATGGTAAGCGCTGATCCCTTAACACAAGACGACCTGATGGAGCAACTCAACATCAGCCGTGGCAATGTGAACATGAACATTCGTGAACTCATTACCTGGGGATTGGTTGACAGGGTTATTTTACCAGGTGAAAGGAGGGAGTATTTTACTGCAGAAAAAGACATCTGGAAAGTAGCCACACAGATCATTAAAGAAAGAAAAAAAAGGGAACTGGATCCCATGCTTAAATTACTAAGCCAGTTAGAAAAGATAGAAGGCGATAAAAAAGATAAGGATATTAAACAATTTGTAGAAACGGTTGGTAACATTAAAAAGTTAGGACAGCAGGCGGATAAAACACTGGATGTGATGATCAAAGCCGATGAGAACTGGTTTTTGGGAGGGTTAATGAAAATATTTAAATAAGACTTTTATAATACTTAGCCGCAATTGCGGCTTTTACTAAATCATGTATTTTCAATATTTTCTGAAATATCTAAATTTATAGTTTATGAAAAAATTTAAAACAGTCGATTATTGGATCAGCATTGTGTTGATCATAACCACAGTAATTGCAGCATTAGCCAATCCACAAAATTATTTATCCATAGGCTACTTTGTTGTAGGTGGCTGGCAGGTGATCAGTATGTTAACCCATGCCATAAAAGGTTGGTTTGTAAAGAAAAAAGGCACCCGCTATTTATACCATTGGGTTGTTGCTGTGTTTGGCGGGTTTTGGCTAATCATGCTTACAGACTTTAAAAACGCATGGCCGTTGCTTTACCTGCCACTACTTGTTACACCGGTGATGGCTGTCGGGTACACAGCGCTCTGCATAAACGAAGTACACATAAAACTAAGAAGGCCGCTGGACCTATTAAAATAAAAACCATCGATGATGAATACCAAAATTATTATTTACGACGATAGTTGCCCGCTGTGTGCAGCATATACCAGCGGTTTTGTAAAAGCAGGATTTATTGATACACATGGCAGGCAAAGTTTTAGCAATGTTGCACCTGCATTATTACAGCAAATTGATCAGCAAAGAAGTGTAAATGAAATACCTGTGATTGATACTACCACGAATACTGTTTGGTATGGCATCGATGCACTCCTGGAAATTTTGCAACAAAAAATTCCTTTTGCAAAACCAATCGGCAATATCAAACCAATTAAGTGGCTACTGCAAAAATTATATAAATTTATTTCTTACAACCGCAGGATAATTGTTGCAGGCAAAGCAACAGCAGGCAATTTTGATTGTACGCCAACTTTTAATGCACCATACCGGCTTATTTTCCTGGCTGTCTTTTTAATCATCAATACGCTGTTGCTATTCCCGTTTCATCAATATATTCTTGCTAACAGTATTTTTAATAAAGTAACCGCTCAGCAACTGCAGGCAGTACATTTCATGCTGGTTGGCACTAATATCATTATTGCCCTGTTACTAAATAAAAAAGAAGCCTTTGACTATTTGGGACAAATAAATATGCTGGCCCTAACCGCAATATTAGTGGCCATCCCGCTTTGTATTATCAATAAATACGCAGGACTCAGCAATAATCAGCACAACAGTTTTTTTCTTGGAATGCTTACGCTGTTCACCATTCTTGAGTATAGAAGGCGCATCCGGTTTATTGATTTTTTCCAGCAGCATTCACCAGTCGTTTTCGCCAATATCGCCTGTGCCGTAGCGCTGCTGGTATATTTAAGTCATCCATTTTAAGGTGCAATCAGGGCCTTTGAAAATATGATTAACATTTAAGTAATCATAATTACAACAACAAAGGCGGTACTCCGTTCAGCTTCGGTTTTTCCTGGCATCTTACCTGGCTGAGTAATATACCTGGTTAAAGGATGCCTTTGACAAGTATCTGTTCAAACAAAAAACAACTGTATGACACATGCCGAAGTATTAAAAAAAGTAGAATGGAAAGACCTGGTAAAACTGTCTTTAAAAGACACACTGATCGAAAATAATATTACGCTTCCATGGTTGCTGGCCTCCTGGGTATTGGCTTTTTACGAATATTATTTATTGGCCATTCCTTTCTCCGTAATATTTTTCCTCACCGGGTTACGACAGGTACACAATGCATTTCATCATTCTTTAGGGACAAATAAATTTTGTACCTGGTTATCATTGTACCTCAACAGTATATTGATGATGGTATCAATGCATGCGGTAAAATTCAATCATATCCGTCACCATAAATATTGTTTAACAGAAGAAGACTACGAAGGCAGATCTGCCCGTATGAGTTGGTACGGTGCCATTTTATATGGCCCGTTGCACATCTTTTTTATCCATACCGTTACGTTAAAAAAGGGTAACAGTAAATATGTACGAAATGTAATTGTTGAACTATTGTCTATCTTAATATTTGTTGCACTGGTTATTTATTTTGATTGTCATTTTCTATTTTACCATATTGTGATAATGATTGCCGGAGAATTCTTCACGGCTTTCTTTGCCGTATGGACGGTGCATCACCACGTGGAAGGCAATCAACATTTTGCCCGAACACAACGTACCGGCTGGAAGAACAAAATCACTTTTAATATGTTCTATCATTTGGAACATCACCTTTTTCCGGCAGTGCCAACAATTAAATTGCCGGAACTGGCAAGAAGGATTGATGAGGCTTTGCCTGAATTGAAAAAGCAATTTACATTCTGATAAATTTGCGAATAGTATTTAATAAGAAATATGAATAATGGGCCGGTCATACTATTTGATGGTGTGTGCAATTTTTGCAACAGTGCCGTTAATTTTACTATCAAGAGGGATAAGCAGCAATCAATAAAATTTGCGCCCTTACAAGGCGAAGCCGGAATGCAGTTGGCAAAACAGTATGGTGTTGCAGCAGGCGATATGCGGTCTTTCTTATTGATTGAAAATGGAAAGTTGTATAACCGTTCTACTGCCGCATTAAAAGTGTGCAGGCACTTGACCGGTTTGTGGCCCTTGTGTTATGGCTTTATTATTGTACCGGCTTTTATCCGGAACGGTGTGTACGATTTTATAGCTAAACGCCGCTACAAATGGTTTGGCGAACGGCAGCAATGCATGATACCAACGCCGGATGTAAGGGCAAGGTTTTTATAACTGGTCTGAACAATTTTAAGAAATATTAATAACCATCACAAAATTATTTTATGCAGCAGAAAAAAACATTGGTATTGGGCGCTTCTGAAAACCCTGACCGGTACAGCAATATGGCGGTAAAAAAATTGACCGCTCACCAACACCCGGTGGCTGCCATTGGAGCAAAAGTTGGCGCCATTGGCGATACCGTAATTGAAAAGGAAAAAAAGCCATTGGAAGGTATTGATACTGTTACGTTATACCTGAATGCACAAAGACAAAAAGAATACTACGATTACATCTTATCGCTTCAACCCAAACGCATCATCTTTAACCCGGGTGCAGAAAATGACGAGTTGGCCGAATTGGCCGAATCTAAAGGTATTAAAGCGCAGGAAGCCTGTACGTTGGTGTTGCTCAGTACCGGGCAATATTAATAGTAAAAAGTTTAATGAAACTAATTTCTTTTGAAGCTGTTTCGGTTACCATTTTTAATTTGGTATGAATATTCTTAAGCTTTAACGGCCCGTCCGAATGGCAGGGGGTGGACGTCGCACTCTTTTACTATATTTCCCTACTGAGGCTTTTCCGATATAATTCAAAGCATCCAATGAACAATAGCAACTTCTTCATTTAGAAAAAAAGCTACAAAACTGTTATCCCTTTCTCCTGATTAAAATTTTGACAGGATATGACAGGTTTCAAATAAACCATCTTTTTAAAGTATTGAACCTGCAATTTACTGCTGCCCATAGCTGAAAAAGTACAAGAGAGTGACACAAGAATGTTGAT
>CAXTPJ010000313.1:0-4885 GCA_964245855.1 uncultured Ferruginibacter sp.
CTTTATAACTTGTCTTACAGATGGTGGTGAAGTAGCGCAGCAACAAATTTTTCCGGCAAGTGCATGGGGTACAAGATATCTTACTTTTCACAGCATCATTGCCACCAGCAACCCGTTGACCACTGCTTTTGTGAACCATTACCGGGTGATGGTGTCCAATGCTGCAACGGTTGTAAAAAGAAATGGCGTTGTACTAACCGGTTTGCAAAACAATTCATTTTACCAGTTTGACAGCAATTCCGGCGATTACATTGAAGCAGACCGGCCGGTGATGGTTTGCCAGTACACGCCCAACTCTAACCAGTGTACAGGTAATTCTATGTCGCCGCAGGGTGACCCCGAACTGATGTTCCTTCCATCCATTGAACAGGGAATAAAAAAAGGCGTTGTGTACAACACAAAAAACCGCAACATCACAGTAAACTATTTAACCATTATTGTACCAACCAATGGTATTGCTTCGTTGCGGATAGATGGCACCGTGGTGCCGGCCTCCGGCAGGATGCTGCACCCCAACAACCCGGCTTACACCATTGCAGTAAGAAGGCTTTTGGGGCCGGGATCGCAGCATACCATTGAATGTGATTCTGCTTTCAGCGCCATGATATACGGCAGCGGCACTTTTGAAAGTTATGGCTACATCGCAGGCACCATGATCAATAATTTAAACAGTATTGGAACTATTCAAAACATATATAACAGTACCGCATACCCCAATACATTTACCTGTCCTGTATCACCTTTTACGTTGAGCATACAAACTGCTTACCGGGTAACTTCTTTGCAATGGTTGTTTAGCCAGGTAGCAGGGCTTTCTCCTGCAAGGGATACACTGATCAGCAATCCTGTACCGGTTGATTCCGGCATATTGCATGGGAGAAAGTATTTTACTTATAACTTGTCCACCAATTTTATATTGAGTGATACAGGTGCGTTCGATATTCCTGTAATGTACACTTCATCGGAAATTGATCATTGCAGCCAGTCGGAAAGAACGACTGTTGCGGTTAAAGTACAAACCGGCCCGGTGGCTGATTACAGTTATACTTATCGTGGATGCAGTACAGATACCGCCTTCTTCACAGGGTTAGCCGATGTCAATAATTTCAACATTCATCAATACGCCTGGCGGTTTGATGACAACAGCGTTGATACTGCTACCAACACATTTAAACAATTTACCGAAGGCAATCATCCTGTATATTTAAAAGTGATCAGCAATGAAGGTTGTATTGATGACACAACGCAAATTGTAAGCACTTTACCTAAACCCATTGCAAAATTTGGTTATAGCAGAAAGATTTGTGTTGGTGATTCTGTGTTGTTTTCAGATAGTTCTTCGATTGGAGCGGGCACCATCAACAACTGGCATTGGAATTTTGGTGATGGGCAAAATGCAGCGCTGAATAACAACAATCCATTTTATCATCCATTTTCTATGGCAGATACATTTATTGCATCGCTGGCAGTAGCATCAGACAAAGGTTGTTTGAGCGATACTGCTTTTATGCCGGTACAGGTAAATAAAAAATTGCAGGTAAGTTTTAACGTTAGTGGCAAGCCATGCATTGACAGTATTTTTTCTTTTGCGCCGGTTGTAACAGCCAATGGCAATAACATAACAGGGGGTTCCTGGAATTTTGGTGATGGACAAATACAGGCTGTAACCAATACGAATGCCGTTACCCATGCTTACAGTACTCCATTAAATAATGTTCCAGTAAAATTTATGATTTATGGCAATGCAGGTTGTGCAAGCGATACGGCAATACAGAACATTCTGGCCATACATACTGCGCCTGTTGCAGGTTTTACTGTTAATGGCACATCATTTTGTGTAGGCAAAAACATCACATTCACCTATTCGGGCAGCGACCGTATTCAATCATGGCGGTGGGATTTTGGTAACGGAACTTCCGCTGCAAGCTCTCCCGTAACCAACCGGTATAATAGCGGTGGCAACTATCCTGTTGCATTGCAGGTAACCACTGTGGAAGGTTGCGGTTCGCTGCCTGGTACGCAGCAGGTTACGGTTTACAATTTGCCGGTGATTGATGCAGGGCCTTCCATTTTTAAAATGGGCAATCAGCCTGTTACTATCAATGCAACTTTACGGGATACCGGCACTTACCGTTATCAATGGAGCCCATCGAATACTTTGAGCGATGCAAACGTATTAAGGCCGGTTACCAACAGCACTAACGATGTACTGTACACGATAAAAGTAATTGGTGGCCCGGGCAACTGCGAGGCTTCAGATACCGTAAGCGTGATAGTATCGAAACAACTCTTTATACCATCTGCCTTTTCACCCAATGGCGATGGCTTGAATGACCGCTGGAACATCAGTTCAGTAAATGGCAATCCTGCGTCAAGGGTTACAATCTTCAATCGCTGGGGACAAAAAATATTTGAATCTATTGGCTATCACCAGCCTTGGGATGGCACTTACAAAGGTGAACCGCAGCCAATGGGCGCTTACTATTACCAGGTGCAGCCAGATGTTAAAAAAGATAAAGTTGTTACCGGTTCGGTAATGATTGTACGATAGATTTTCATGTTGCAAAGTGCATGCAATAATTTTGTTACAAGCCTCAGCATTCAATTCAGCATCGTTGCGTCGCACTCTTGTACAGTTGATTATTGTGGCAGCTTTTTTAACAACGATTGGCTCAACCTAATATTGATGCCATGAAAATATTTAGTTGAACGGAGCGTCGCCAATGCAGTCGCAATGAAAAACAACTGCCGGTTTCCAAAGTTATTATTATTCAAGCTTTAAGTTTAAGACTTCCGAAGTTTTAAAAACTTCGGAAGTCTTTGTTAGGCTACTACCATAAAATCAAAACCGGTAGCCCACATTAATTCCGAACGCCCGGATGCCTGCCCATGGGCCTTTAACTTTAAATGCAGCGCCACTGGCAGTTGGCTTTTCGGGTTCAACCGTTATTAATGGAATGGTTTGCTGAATTTTTTCCAGTTCATATTGCAGGCTGATCTGTTCAATATCATTCAGCGAAGCAACAAAATCAAAATTGCCCCTGCTGAAGCCGTAATTAGGGCCAACGATCCACCAATCAAGCGAAAGCTGATCGCTTAATTTCCATTGCGCCCCCAATTGAAAACCGGCAGTAAAGGCATTGGTGCTGCCTTTGAAGACTGCTGTTTTTTCAACGCTGGCATTGTTTACATAATCGCTGTAATTAACCGGCACATCACCAAAATAGTGATTGAAACTGATGAAGGGGCCTATGTAAAAACCTTGCAGGGCGCCTTTTTTACTGAGGTAAAAACGATACTCTGGCGTAATGCCAACATTGCCAATTCGTGCAAGGTCAACTTTGATTGAATTATCATTTACCCAATCTTCCACCTTGCTTTCAAAAGGAATTTTGCCTGCCGGCCGGTAGCGTACTGCCACTGCAAAAGAAGATTTTCTCGTTGTTTTGGTTTCGTACTGGAAAGAGAAATTTGTAAAAAAAAGGGCAGGTATATTTAATTTGATGACATTGTTCTTATCACTTGTACTGTTCAGCGATTGTGCCGTCAAACTGTTCAGTGACGTAACCATTAAAAGAAATAAAAAGAAGTGCTTTGCCAGTTTCATAATTGAATGAGGTTAGTAATTTCAGGCAACAATGTAAGTTGTTGCAAAATAAATATAGGAAGAAAAAAGAAAGCAACCCTATCATTAACGATTTACTGCAAGACGGAGGCTGGGTTACATTTGTCGCAAAATAATTGCACCAGCATACTTAATGCAATAACCAAGACGGCGCCGATAACGTTGAGCCATAAAAAAGAAACAACATCGAGGTTATAAATGACAATGACCGATAGCTGTGCTATTACGCTACCAATAAATACTGCATTTCCGGTGATGTATTTTATCCAGAAGGCTACCAAAAAAATACCGAGGATAACGCCATAAAAAATAGAGCCGATGATATTGACGGCTTCAATTAAACTGTTGCCAAGGTTGTAAGCAAACATGGCAACGATGATAGAGAAAACACCCCAGCCAAATGTGTACCACCGGGCTATACTGTAATCTTCTTTTTCAGTACAGCCTTTATTGATGAACTTTTTATGGAAGTCGACCACCGTACAGGAAGCCAGCGCATTCAATGCTGCAGCAATGCTTCCCCAGGAGGCCAGGAAGATAACGGCAATGAGTAGCCCAATTAAACCACTTGGCAAATTATCAACTACAAAGCGTAGGAAAATATAATTGGTATCATTGCCATCATCGCCGGGAATTGCTTTCTTAATAACGGCTTTGTATTGTGACCGCACTTCATTTTGCTGTGCCGAATTATTCTCCTGTGTTGCTTTATCATATCGCTGTTCCAGCAAAACCAATGAATCTTTATAAGTAGTTTGTTTAGCTATGGCTGCCCTGGTACCATCAAAAAATACCGGTGCTTTATGGTATTGATAAAAAGAAAAAACCAGTACACCAACCAGCAGTATCAAAAACTGCATCGGCACTTTTACCAGTCCATTCATTAATAAACCGATCTTGCTTTCTTTATCGCTCTTCGCTGTAAGATAGCGCCCCACCTGGCTTTGATCGGTCCCAAAATAACTAAGCGCCAGGAAGAACCCGCCAATTACGCCGCTCCACATATTGTATTTGTCCTTCCAGTCAAAATGCCCTTTGTTTATTCCACTGGTGATCACATTCATACGTCCATTGCTGCCGGCTGATTTTAGTGCATCAGCAAAATCCATATCAGCAGGCAGCAAATGCACTACCATGTAGCCGGCTAAAAACATTCCTGCAACGATGATGATGAGTTGCAGTTGTTGAGTATAAGCAACAGCTTTCGCTCCACCGGTCATGGTGTAAATGATGAGGAGGCCGCCCATCACTAAATTGGTA
>CAXTPJ010000314.1:0-4868 GCA_964245855.1 uncultured Ferruginibacter sp.
CCTCCTCTACCTTTTTCAAGTACCCAACAAAGCGGTTTTCGACTGCTGCTTTATTAATTAGATTAGTATAAGCATTGTTGAACCGAAACTCGATGCAATCTGCAATCATCTTATCTCCTTTTGCAGAAGGCACAATAATGAAACTAACCTCGTCGCCTATACGAAAAGCGTGAATTTTTTTAATGATCTTTTGCTCCTTCAGTTTCAACTGTTCTTTCTCATTCACATTTCCATTGATGGATTTTTTCTTCCCATTGAGCAGGTATTCAATGGTGGCATACTGTTTATCGTGGTGAATAAAAGTAATGGTGCCCATCAAAGTTTTTGTATCCATAATGATCGTTTGGTTTTTGTAAGCTCGCAGGTAATACAAAAAGTTTGCTTAGAAGTTTAGTGTGTTTAGTTTGTTCCAATCAAAAGAACAATATCAAATCAGAAGAAAAAACCTGCAATATATCCTACAAAGTAAGCTCATCTGAAGGATTCCAGAACAGTTTATCGAAGTTGACAATAGTATCATTCTTCACCTCAATCTTTTCTTTTTTTAATAATTCTTCCATTAAAGTTGGCGTTGGAAAATGATGCTTGCCGGTTAACATACCGCTGCGGTTAACAACCCGGTGTGCCGGCACCTTAGGTTTAGCAACACCTGCAGCATTCATGGCCCAGCCAACCATACGGGCAGACAATTTGGTGCCGATGTAAGTAGCAATGGCACCGTAAGAAGTAACACGCCCTTTAGGAATTTGCCGTACTACATCGTACACATCCTGGAAAAAAGAATATTCTTTAGCTGTAGGGGCGGGTTGTTGCTCTTTCTTTTTCATTTATAAAAGATACTTATATTAGCTTAATCTAGAGCCTCTCTTTCGGAGGGGTTGGGGAGGCCAGTTGGCTTCGCCTGGGTTCGGGTACATTGATGTAATTGTAAGGGCAATGCAAACAACCATTGCCGCAACAGAAACCTTTTTGCAAGTGATATTTTTCTGTGAGTACAACATACCCATCTTTGTTATAATAAAAATCTTCGCCTTCAATCAGTTTGCTCATGTCGTTGGCTGGTTTTCTGTTTCTTTCAACAATTGTTGCAGCGCATCATCTTTATCGGTTATCTCGCCGGGTAGGGTAAATTTACAATAAAATATCCTGTTGCTTTGGGCAATGTCCAAGGCTTCATAATGGGTTTTAATTTTTAAGACTTCGCTGTTCGTTTGGGCATGCACATCATCATAATCTTCCAGCAATTGTAACTGGTGCATATCAATAACCTGTTTGGTAAAACGATACAGGTCTGGGCTATCCGTTTTTAAATGTATACACCCACCGGGTTGCAGTAACTGTTTGTACAATCTTAAAAAAGCCGGATGTGTTAACCTCTTTTTTGCTTTTGAAGTACGCAGGTGTGGGTCGGGGAACGTAAGCCATATTTCAGCCACTTCATTGGATGCAAAATAGTTGGGCAGCATAGCGATCTGGGTGCGTAAAAAAGCAGCATTCGTAATCTTTTCATCGAGGCATTTTTTTGCACCGATGAAAATGCGGTTGCCCTTTATATCAACCCCAATAAAATTTTTCTCCGGGAACAATTGCGCCATGCCAACCGTATATTCTCCACGCCCGCAGGCCAATTCCAGTACAACTGGGTGATCATTGTTGAAATGAGCCGCCCACTTACCCTGCATATTTTCAGGATATTCCAGTACGTTGGAAAAGTCTTTTATCGCCGCAAAGCGGATTAATTTTTTTTGGCCCATAAGGGCGCAAATATATTTTGTTTTGGAGGAAGAAAGTAAGAATGCGTGGCTGCAACAAACAAAAAAGCCCCCGTTTTTCAACGAAGGCTTTTTAAAGCGCTGTAGGGGGAGGGATCGAACCTCCACGAGGCAGTTAGCTAAAGTACAAAGTTCGGTGGTCGACCCCGGTCGCATTAACATTGCTATTAACACGGCTCTATACTTCGTTTATCCTGTTATCCTCACCCCCGAGACAAGAGGGCATGTCTGCCAAAAATTTCATCACCCCACAATGATTAAGAACTTTTAAGACTGTAAATATACAGTAAAAACCGATAACATTGAAAATATTTTATCAATTATTTTTAAAGTATAGAAATAATCTAATTAAAGCGACTTGTTGTTGATGATGTTCAAAAATAGAATTGAATTTATGGGATGATTTTAAAACATCTTCCGATTTACTCAACATTTTTTCATCAGATGGTTGCCTGCACTGCATTGTATGCATTTATTTGCCCGTAATTGTTAACCGTTGACTGGCTTCAACGCTTATAGTAGTACCGAAAGCCTGGCGGACACTTCTCACCGAACGGGTTGAATTAACCCTTGGATAATTTGATTTGCCCGGATTAATATACACATCCGTATTGGCATCTAATACAGCACCACAGCTCCAGTTGCCGGTTATTTCCCAGGCGGTGCTAATGGCGCCCGTCCATTCGCTGGCAAATTTCAACATGTGGGTCTGGCTAAAAGTAACCCCATTTATTACTGCACGGTATTGATAACCATACAAATTAGTGGCTGGCGCAGTAAGTGTAAGTGTATTGGTGGTTACGGTACTATAAGGAGCTGTATTGCGAAGGTTAGTAAATTCATTCCCGGTATTTAGCTGCCATTGATAGGTGGCGCCGACAGCATCGCTGGTAAAACTGGTATTGCTGCCCGGACAAATACCATTGTTGTATGTAGCAAAAGTTCCGTTCAATACAATTCCGGTATGGCTAAAAGTAGTATCTAAAACTCCTGCGGTAGTGTACCGGGCCATTAAAGTTTGTGTGTTGCTGGCACTGTTGTAATAGCCGCCGGCCACCACTACTTTTCCATCTGCCTGTAAGGCAATACCATTGAAAACTGCCGCACCAATATAAGTTCCATAACCGTTAACACCATAAGTGCTATCGAGCGTACCATTGGTTTTTATCCTGATAACAGTGGCGCAGTAACCAGCATTTAGAATGACCAAAATTTTTCCATCAGCCTGTAAAACAGATCCCCTTACTTGCCCGCCATTATTAATTAAAGATATATTCTGATTGATTTTTCCACCATTACCAAAACCGGTAAACAGGCTGCCGGGCTGGGCAAATATTTTTATGGAGAGAAATAAAATAGCAAGGACAGTTGTGTATTTTTTCATGACTGTTAATTAGGATGCAGCAGTAAATAAAAGTAGTCGTCTAAAAACTGGTTACAAATACAGAATTTATAGTACATGTTCAGCCAGAATATATGCTAGCCGACTAGGCTTTAGAAATAATTAAAAAACGTAGCTATTTTTATTTTTCATCAAAATTATTTAATCATTTGTCCATATATTTGAAATAAGTTTAAAAAAACACCCAGGCATGGCTACAAAATTGAATCTTGACAAATTAGACCTGCAAATAATTCATGAAATGATGGAAACGGCAGAGATATCTTATGCCGAACTGGGAAAAAAACTGTTTGTAAGTGGAGGAACCATTCATGTACGCATAAAAAAACTGCAGGAATTCAATATTGTAAAAGGCACCCGCCTGAATGTGGATCTGAAGCAACTGGGCTATGATATCACTGCCTTTGTAGGTATCTATTTAGAAAAAAGTTCTTTATATGATACTGTTGCGACAGAACTAATGAACATCCCTGAAATTGTACGCCTCAATTATATTACGGGCAATTATAGCATGTTTGTAGAAATCGTTTGTAAAGATATTAGTCAGCTTCGTTATGTACTGCATGATGAATTACAAAAGATAAAAGGTATTGAAAGAACAGAAACTTTTATTTCGCTGGAAGAAGGTTTTAACAGGAATGTGCAGGTAGCGCCTGCGGAGTAATAGTAATGCTACCTCTATTTTCTATTTATGAAATATGCCTTTTGGATTCTCTCTTTTATTCTTTTAGGATTATGCAGTAATTCTTCTGCTCAGAAAATTCCCACGGGCATAACTGCTGAACAAGACATCAATGTGGAAGCCTACCGAAAACTTTTTTGGGATAGCCTGCCTCAACCCGTTTCATGGACGAATGACTACGCCTGGTTATTTTCCACCGATCAAAGAAATGCACTCGATCATATCATTGATTCTTTTGAAAAGAAAACCACGGTAGAAATTTGTATTGTTACATTAGATACCTTTTGAATCGCCAGGCAACGGCTGGATAGTTTGTCGTTGCACATTGCCAACCAATGGAAAATTGGTAAGAAACAAAAAGACAATGGCATGCTCATCTGTATAAACCCGGGTTACCGGAGTATGCGTATCGAGAATGGTTATGGTATTGAAAAATATTTATCCCCGCAGGAAACAAAGGAAATAATCGATAAGGGATTTCTTCCCGATTATAAGAAAAATAACTTCTTCGAAAGAACCAAAGCGGGACTTTATGCCATTATTTTAAAGCTCACTGAAAAGCATATCCAGTGGTAGTGCCGATCAATTTTTTACATCTACTGCATCTCTCAATCCATTACCCAATAAGTTAAACGCCAGCACCAGTAACATAATGGCAAAACCGGGAACAAGCGCCAGCATTGGGTTATGGGTGATGATAAAATTATAGTTTTCTTTTATCATCAATCCCCAGCTTGGCTGTGGCGGTTGTACACCAATGCCTAAAAAACTAAGTCCTGCTTCAACGATAATGGCGGTGGCAAAATTACTGGCAGCAATCACCAATACCGGGCCCATAATGTTGGGCAAAATATGGCGAAGGATGATGCGGCTGTCACTAAATCCCAACGCCCTTGCAGCCTGTATGTATTCCAGTTCTTTTAACGCCAGCACCTGGCCCCTTATTAACCTGGCCACACTAACCCACATGGTTAGCCCTACAGCAATAAATATTTGCCAGAAGCCTTTACTC
>CAXTPJ010000315.1:0-4866 GCA_964245855.1 uncultured Ferruginibacter sp.
TGTATTCACGGTAATGAACATTTGCTACTTCTGTTTCATCAATAAAAAAGGAAGGGACCGTAACACGGCGGGGAACATTGTTCCATTCGCCCATTACATCTTCATCTTTAGCACCCATAACAAAAGTACCGCCCTGTACAAATACAAGCCCGGGACCAGCTTTTGGATATTTCATCTTATTAACATGGTAGTTACCCATGTTTTTATCATCGTAATTCCAGCCGGTAACCGATGATTTACTCTTTTTCTTTCCGAATAACCCACCATTTTTACAAGACCCTAAAGAGAAAAGTACGGCGGTTAACAGGACAAGGTTTTTTACAGAAATTGATTTATGCATGTGCGTTCGTTTTGCAAATGTTTTAACGAAAGGTTTTCTTTAATATTGTGTGGATGTGAGGGGTCACACGGTTGCGAATATAAATACTTTAAATGAAAATGGCTGCAATGAAGCCCGTTTTTTAAAAAATTGTACCCAGCTTTAGCAAATCATTTACTTATTGTTTTTACAACTTCACTTAAAACGGAATTCTGTTGCTTTTATTAGCTATATATAAAATTCTAATGCAATAATCAGTTGTTTAATTCGTTTTCAGCTCCAACGGGTAAATTTTACGGTGATATCGACCAGTAACAGGTTGTTTATCAGTTTTTATTTGTGGCTAAATGAATTTTAATTTTTTTTAGCAAGATGTTTCATCTTAGTTGTTCTTTTAAACAAAACCCTTATTTTTACACCTTAACTAAAGAAAAACTGTAAGCTTATTGAGAGTAAGTGTACTTAACCAAGACAAAAATCGAATGAAAAAAGTAAGTATCAAATTAACTGCCTTAGTATTATTACTGGGAGGTGCAACCAGTGGTGTAACTGCACAGTCTTCAGCAGATCCGATCAACGTGGTAACATCTGCTGTTCCATTTTTAAGAATTTCTCCAGATGCCCGTGCCGGTGGTATGGGTGATGCAGGTATAGCAACAACTCCAGATGCCAATTCGGCCTTCTGGAATTTGGCAAAAACTCCATTCAATACGAATAAAGGTGGGTTATCTGTAACCTACACCCCATGGTTGAAAGACCTTGGTTTAAATGATGTGTACTTAGCATCTTTAACCGGGTTCATGAAAATAGATGACGAACAGGCCATCTCTGCTTCTCTTCGTTATTTTAGTCTTGGCAGCATTCAGTTCACTGATAATTTAGGAAACCTGAACGGAGATTTCCGTCCCCGTGAATTTGCATTCGATGCAGGTTACTCAAGAAAATTATCAACCAAATCTTCATTGGGTGTTGCATTGCGCTACATCAATTCCAGTCTTGCCAGTGGAAACATCAACGGCGTAGATTATAAAGCAGGAAGCGCCATTGCCGGTGATATCAGCTTTTTTCATACCAATGTTAAAGCAGATGGTTCTGGTTTAAGCTATGGTGTTACGTTGAGCAATCTTGGTTCTAAAATATCTTACACCAGCGATGCAACACAAAAAGATTACATCCCTGCTAATTTAGGCCTTGGTTTGGCTTATACTAAAGCAATCGATGAAGCAAACAAAATTACTTTTGCATTAGACCTGCACAAATTATTGGTTCCAACACCACCTGCTTTTGGCGACAGCACCGGAACTGTTAAATACAGGACCAACGGCGTGGTTAATAGCTGGTTCAGTTCTTTCGGTGATGCACCGGGAGGATTCTCTGAAGAAATTAAAGAAGTGCAGGCTTCCCTTGGTGCAGAGTATTGGTACAATGACCAGTTTGCTTTAAGAGCCGGTTATTTTTACGAAAACCCAACCAAAGGAAACAGGAAATATTTTACGCTTGGCGCCGGTTTAAAATACAACAACTTCGGGCTTAACTTTTCTTACCTGTTGCCATCAGGGAACGGAACCAACCGTAACCCCTTATCAAATACCTTGCGATTCTCTTTGTTCTTTGATTTTGACGGAACAGCAAAAGCTACAAAATAATTACAGTTTACATTTTTATCAAACGCCCCGGTTAACGGGGCGTTTTTTTTATGGCTACCTTCGCAAAAATTTTGATACATGAATATAAGAATTGGTTTTGGGGTTGATTTCCACCAGTTGGTTACCGGGAGGGATTTTTGGCTTGGCGGAATAAAGGTGGAGCATGATAAGGGGGCTTTAGGCCATAGCGATGCAGATGTGCTGTTGCACGCCATTTGCGATGCGATGCTGGGAGCTGCCTGTCTTGGTGATATAGGTGTTCATTTCCCGGATACCGATGCCAGTTTAAAAGGCATTGACAGTAAAATATTGTTGCAGAAAAGTAACGGGCTGATACAAAAACAAGGTTATTCCATCGTGAATATCGACAGTACACTTTGCCTGCAGGCACCTAAAATAAAAGACTATGTTCCCTTGATGCAGCAAACCATTGCAGGCATACTTTCACTGCCGGTAAATACTGTATCCATCAAAGCTACCACAACAGAAAAAATGGGTTTTGTAGGCAGAGAAGAAGGAGTTGTTGCCTATGCTTCCATCCTGCTGGAAAAGAAATAGACCGGTCCTTATTTTACTTTTGCTGAACTATTTTTTACCTACATCATTAACTTTGCTGCCATGCAAAAAATTGGGATCAATATTGTAAATAAATCTTTGAACGACTTGCCGGCTTATGCTACCAGCGGTTCTGCAGGAATGGACATACGGGCAAATTTAACGGAGCCGGTGTCATTAAACCCATTGGAAAGAAAACTGGTGCCCACCGGTTTGTTTATTGAACTGCCGGAAGGTTATGAAGCACAGATACGCCCCAGGAGCGGACTGGCCATTAACCAGGGTATTACCTGTTTAAATACACCCGGTACAATTGACAGCGATTATCGTGGAGAGATTAAAGTTATCCTGATCAACCTCAGTAACGAAACGCAGCAATTACAGCATGGCGACCGTATTGCCCAAATGGTAATCAATAAGGTAGAACAGGCTGATTTTATAACAGTAGAAACTTTGACTGGATCAGTGAGAGGTGAAGGAGGATTTGGGCATACAGGAAAAAAATAAATACCAAGTAATGATATATTCTGGAAGCAAAATAAAATGGAATCTATTGGTGCTTGTGCTGATAATGGGTGCTGCATTATTTAGCAGTTGCAAATCTACCAAAAAGATACAGGCTGCTATTTCAAAGAAGGATACTACTGCTGTGGTGATCACCAATAAATCCAGCAACAACGATTCCATTGCCATTATAAATAATGCGCTGGCAGAGATACACAAAAAGAAAACCGATTTCAAAACTTTTTCTGCTAAGATCAAAGTTGAGTACCAGGACAGTAAAGGCAAGCAGCCCAATATTACCGCCTATATACGCATATTAAAAGACAGCGTTATCTGGATATCCGGGTACGCAACTGTTTTTAACATTGAAGCCTTCAGGGTGCTTATTAATAAAGACAGTGTTTTTGTGATTGACAAGATCAATAAAGAAGTGCAATTGCGTTCCATAGATTATTTGCAGGAAGTAACACAGATACCTTTCGACTATAAAACCCTGCAGGACCTTATATTGGGTAATCCCATTTTTTTCAGTGACAGCGTAGTATCTTATAAGGAAAACGAAACGAAGATTTTACTGGCGACCATCGGCGACAATTTCAAGCATTTGCTTACGTTGAGAAAGCCGGATAAAATGATCGTACACAGTAAACTGGATGACCTGGACATCAGCCGCAACCGTACTGCAGATATTACTTATGATGAATTTGAAAACAACAACGGTATTAATTTTTCAACTTACCGGGAGATCACTGTATCTGAAAAAAATAAGCTGGATATTCAGCTTAAGTACAAGCAATATGAATTTGATAAAGAATTACAGGTAAACTTTAACATCCCGAAAAATTTTAAACGCAGGTAATCCTTATTTTTATCAACCATTAACTGTGCTGATAATTGTAACCATTAAAATTTAGCTCATCGTAAATATTTACCCGACCATTTTTACTAACCCCGGTAAATCCAGCACATGAACAAGATCCTTTTAGCCTTTCTGTTTTCTTTTATTGTTTTGGCGCCACTGATGGCACAGCCACCTGCCTCCAAAGAACAGCAGGAATTGGAAAAGCAGCGACAGCAGTTAAAGAAAGAACTGGAACAGGATCAGCAATTATTGAATGGCATAAAAAAAACTACCAAAGAGAACGTTTCTGTATTGATGATCATCAATAACAAATTGAATAAACAGGAACATGTTATAGAAAACATCAGCCGTGAAATTAATTTGATGGATAACAATATTTACAAATCCCAAAGAGATGTAAATAAATTAAAGTTGCTGCTGGATACACTCAAAGAGGAATATGCCAAAAGCATGGTGTATTCATATAAAAACAGGAGCAACTCTGATTTTCTAAATTTCATTTTTTCTGCTACCAGTTTTAATGATGCGGTAAAACGGGTAACCTATTTAAAAAGCTACCGCAATTACCGGGAACTGCAGGGAGAGAATATTTTGCGTACACAGGAATTACTTAAAACAAGGATTGATGAATTAAGTGGCAACAAACAAAAAAAGAATGCTGTGTTACAGATACAAAGCAAGGAAGTGGATGCACTGCAAACACAACAGGAAGAGAAGAATAAAATTGTGGCCAGTCTGAAAGCGCAGGGTAAAGAATTGACCAACCAGATAGCCGCCAAAAAGAAGCAGATGCAGAAGGTAAATACTGCTATTGCTGCCGCTATTAAGCGTGCCATTAAAGAAGCAAATGATGCTGCTATAAAAGCAAGAAAAGCAGCAGATGCAAAAGAAGAAAAAAATGCAACGGCAACTGCAACAACTGGTTCAAACAAAACCAAAAAGATTAATAAAACAACAGAGCCAAAGCAAAATCAAAGTGT
>CAXTPJ010000316.1:0-4854 GCA_964245855.1 uncultured Ferruginibacter sp.
CCATGCACGGAACCATCTTGGTGTTCTTTGTATTAACAGCAGGTTTAAGTGGTACGTTTGCAAACTTCTTAATCCCATTACAGATAGGTGCAAGGGACATGGCATCACCAATGCTGAATATGTTGAGCTATTGGTTCTTCTTTTTGGCTTCTATTATTATGTTCTCCTCCTTGTTTGTTCAAACAGGTCCTGCAAGTGGTGGATGGACAATCTATCCTCCATTAAGTGCTTTGGGCGATGCATCCAGCGGTTCTAAAATCGGTATGGATCTTTGGTTGGCAAGTATGGCTATGTTTATTGTAAGCCAGCTATTGGGTGGCTTGAATTATATCACTACTATTCTTAACATGCGTACCAAAGGTATGAGCATGACAAGAATGCCGCTAACAATTTGGGCTTTGTTCTTTACTGCGGTATTAGGCGTTTTGTCTTTCCCTGTATTGTTATCCGGAGCTATATTATTATTGTTCGATCGTAATTTGGGTACCAGCTTCTTCCTGAGCGATATTTATGTAGCAGGAAAAATCTTACCAAATGAAGGTGGTAGCGCCATCCTGTTCCAGCATTTATTCTGGTTCCTTGGCCACCCCGAAGTATACATTATTTTATTGCCTGCAATGGGTATGTCTTCAGAAATTCTTTCTGTAAACAGCCGCAAGCCAATCTTTGGATATATGGCGATGGTAGGATCTTTATTTGCCATTGCAATTTTGGCCTTCCTTGTATGGGCGCATCACATGTTCGTAACCGGTCTTAACCCATTCCTCGGGGCTTTCTTTGTATTGCTTACCTTATTGATTGCGGTTCCATCGGCTATTAAAGTATTTAACTGGCTCACTACTTTGTGGCGTGCTAATATCAGGTTCCCGCCGAGCATGCTGTTTGCAATTGGCTTTGTAAGCCTTTTTATCAGCGGTGGTTTAACTGGTATCTTCTTAGGAAACTCTGCACTGGATATCCATTTACATGATACTTATTTTGTAATTGCGCATTTCCATATTGTAATGGGTGTGGCATCTTTCTTTGGAATGTTTGCCGGTGTATATCACTGGTTCCCAAAAATGTATGGCCGTTTCTTAAACAATACATTGGGTTATATACACTTTTGGGTAACTATCATTGGTGCATACTTAATTTTCTGGCCAATGCACTACGAAGGTTTGGCAGGTATGCCACGCCGTTACTATGATTTCTCAGGGTGGGAATCATTTAAAATGTTTGCAGGCTTAAATGAATTTATCAGTTTTATTTCTATGGTAGTGTTTGCTGCTCAGTTGTTATTTGTTTTCAACTTCTTCTACAGCATTTTTAAAGGAAGAAAAGTAATCACTCAAAATCCATGGGGTGCCAATACCTTGGAATGGACCACGCCGATTAATCCTGGTCATGGTAACTGGGCTGGTGAAATTCCTGAAGTTCATAGAGGAGCTTATGATTATGGTAAAGATGGAAGAGAATTTATTCCGCAGACAGAACCGATCGGGGAAAATGAGAGCCACCACTAAACTTTGGCTACACAGGTAGAAGAAAAGTGGAAGTTGGTTTTGAAGAGATAATTTTTAAAGATTTTTGATACGGATGTCGCAGGATAATACAACCATAACCGACTCAGCATCGTTTGCGTTGGCAACTAAAGTGAAAGATTATTTTCAATTGATCAAATTCACTTTAAGTTTTATGGTGGTGTTCAGCACAGTCGTAAGCTTTCTGATCGCACCGAATGAATTGTATTTTGTACGGTCAAAAATAATATCAGTTCTTTTACTTTTTGTAGGCGGTATGTTGATCACGGGATCAGCCAATGCCATTAACCAGGTAGCAGAAAAGAATACTGATGCCATCATGAAACGTACTGCAAAAAGGCCGGTGGCCAGTGGCAGAATGAGCATAAATGAAGCAACAGTTTTTGCCATCATTGCAGGTGCAGTTGGGGCATTCATCCTGTGGTATTGGTTTAACTGGCAGAGTGCCGCAATCGGATTATTCAGTTTATTTTTATACGGCTTCATTTATACGCCGTTAAAAAAAATTAATTCAATTGCAGTGTTTGTTGGAGCTATTCCCGGAGCGTTACCCTGTTTAATTGGCTGGGTTGCAGCGTATGGTGATGGGCCAGTTTCCTGGGCAGGTGCATGGATAGTTTTTGGCATCCAGTTCTTTTGGCAGTTTCCTCATTTTTGGGCAATTGCATGGCTGGCACACCAGGATTATACTGCAGCCGGATTTAAATTATTGCCGGGAGATAAAGGACCGACAAAGTTTACGGCACTGCAGACAATAATTTATAGTGCGCTGATGATTCCTTTTGGTTTACTGCCCTATCTAATGGGCATATCCGGAGTTGTTAGTATGTGGATTTTGCTGGCCTGCAACCTTTGGATGGTATATGTAAGTGTGCTGCTGTTTTTAAAGATGGATGTACAAAGCGCCAGGAAGGTAATGTTCAGTTCTTACTTTTATCTGATGATTGTATTACTGGCATTATTTGCAGACAGGGCGCCGGTAATTCATTAAAATTAAAAAATCAATTTTTCATCTTATAAAATGAAAAATGATATCAATAACATAAAATTAAATACCCCTTTAGGGGACAGGGGAATGAGTACAGTGGCAATGGAGCAAAGAAAAAAAATTCATCCGCATAAGTTTACACTTTGGGTAGCTATTGCCAGTATTTTAATGATGTTTGCTGGTTTAACCAGTGCATATATAGTTAAGCGTAACCAGGCTAACTGGTTTACTTTTGAAATACCGATGGCTTTTTGGTACAGTACTGCAGTAATTATTTTAAGCAGTATAACTATCTGGAGGGCAGAACAAAAGTTTAAACAAAGGGAAATGGCAGCTTACAAAAGTTTGCTGACTGTTACATTTGTTTTAGGATTGTTGTTCGTTTTATTACAGGTAGTAGGGTTTGTTACGCTGGCCAAAAGCGGATTGACATTGCAAAAAAATGTGTCTATCTCCTTTTTGTATGTGATCGTAGGTTTACACGGTTTACATGTGATTGGAGGGATAGTTGCACTGATCGTAATCTTTTCAAAAGCATTCAGTAAATCAATCAGGAACTACAATTCGGTACCGGTTGAAGTAATGAGTACTTACTGGCATTTTGTAGATTTTTTATGGATCTATTTGTTGATCTTTTTAATAATGATAAGATAAATAATTGCAGTAATCAGTTTTATACCTGCAATAAATAAGCATTTATAATTTATAACTTTTTATGTCAACAGCAGCAGTACAAAAGGAAACGAAATGGTGGAGTGGCGGTAGAAGCCCCTTCAATGCCAGCTATGGTAAAATAATGATGTGGTACTTCCTGATGAGCGATGCTTTCACCTTCGGCGCTTTCCTTATCAGCTATGGTACAATCCGCTTTAGTCAAAACTTTTGGGCAGATCCTAACCATGTGTTCAATGCATTCCCATTTGCAAGCCATGAAGCAAACCTGCCGTTGGCGTTTGTGAGTTTGATGACCTTTATTTTGATCGCCAGTTCTGTCACAATGGTATTGGCTGTGCATGAAGGGCATAACATGAATAAAAAAGGTGTTGAAAAATATATGATCATGACCATTATTGGTGGTATTGCCTTTTTAAGCTGCCAGGCATGGGAATGGACGCATTTGATCACCGGTCACCATGAAGTGTTGGTAAACGGACAATTAGAACAATGGGGAACAACGGTAAGTCATAATCCCTGGGGGCCGGAAGTAATGTTCAACGGTAAAGAAGTTGCCACTCCCGGGCCGATTGCTTTTGGTGGATATTTCTTTGGTATTACAGGTTTCCACGGTTTCCACGTATTCAGCGGTGTAGTCATCAATATAGTCATGTATATCAAAACAAAACTAGGCCACTTTGATCAGCGTGGGCATTATGAAATGATTGAAAAAGCAGGGTTATACTGGCACTTTGTAGATTTAGTTTGGGTATTTGTATTCCTTTGCTTCTATCTAATCTAATTAATACCCTCAGAAAAATAAAAGAATAATTATTAAAAAGATTTTATGTCAGCACATCACGATAGCGCTTCACCAGAAATTACTTTCCACCCGGACCATTCTGGTGGGACCAAAAGGATATGGAAAACATTTTGGTTACTGTCTGCCTTAACAATTATTGAACTGGCAATTGGGCTTGTGATTTATAACATGCACAAGGGTGCTCATCCCAATGCATCATTGGTATTGGCTTTTAAAGGGTTGGTTTGTATCCTTACCATTGCTAAAGCGTATTACATTGTTTCTATTTTCATGCACCTGGGTGACGAAATCAGGAATATGATCATGACGATCGTAGTACCATTGTGTTTATTTATCTGGTTTATTATTGCGTTTTTATGGGATGGCAATAGTTGGTTAACTTTGCGTAACCGCTACAACGGTAAGCCTGCAGAAATAGAAAAAGTTGCACCGGCTGCCGAAAAAGAACATGGGGCGAAAGATTAATTTTGAATCAAAATAATTTTTATAGTAATACCATCGTCCTGGCAGCAGGTTCGATGGTTTTTTATTACTGAGCAGAAAGGAATGTGATATGAATAAGAGAGCGATCATGGGGTTTTTATTGGCAACTGTATTACCTTTTACAGGATATTACCTGGTAAAATATTATAGCGAAGCTGCTGTACACATGCCGCATAGATATTTTTATGACAGCGTGAGTACGGTAGAAAAGAATGGCAAAACGGCAGCAGATACCATTTGGCATAAAGTAAAGAATATAACTTTTACCAACCAGTTGGGAAAAACAGTTACACTCGATTCTTTGCAGGGAAAAATATTGGTGATTGACTTTTTTTTTAGCCGTTGCCCTACCATTTGTCCGGGTATGGCAATGAGCATGAAAA
>CAXTPJ010000317.1:0-4850 GCA_964245855.1 uncultured Ferruginibacter sp.
CTGTAAAAAAATAGCCCGGTTGCCGTTAGCACTATTAGCCATTCGCCTCTTTTTTGCTGCTGTTGTTTTTTAATGAATACAATAAAAATAAAACTACCATTGCCAGCAATAACCAGTTGCTGATCATAGAAACGGTGTAGCTGGTATTGAAAACTGTTGGTTCAAAATTGAAGTCAATCTTGTGTTTACCGGCCGGTATTACCAATGCCCGCAATACATAATCTGCTTTGGCTACAGGAACTTCTTTGCCATCGATGCTGGCATGCCAGTCTTTGTAAAATATTTCACTGAACACCGCCAGGTTAGCAGCGCTGCTGTTACTTTCATAACTGATGGCCATGGCATCAAAACTGGTTTGCTTAATGGTTGCACTGCTATCGGCCGCAACAAAACCTGTTACTATATTTTTAAAGGTATCATCTATGATAGCAGTGTCTTTTGGTTCAAGATTAGTCAATGCCCTCATTTCTTCTGCCGGCCCTTTTACAAAACGTACACCTTTTACAAACCAGCAATTGCCTAAAGCGCCGGGATTTTGAATGGCGTTTTCTGTTTTGCCGTCAGAAGATTTTTGAATAATGTATTTAGCATTCAGCATATTCAATACGCCGGGGTTTAACCGTCCATTCAATTGGTAAGTTGCAAGGTCATCATAAATACCAATTTTTGCAGGATGGTAACCACCGATAGATTTATGCAGGTAAGATGCCCTAGAATCCTGGAACGGATCCCCGCCGGTCATATCAAACACACGGAAATTCGGGTCTTTATCCTGCAGTATCTGCTTATCAGCGTTGCTCTCCGAAAATTCATTGGCCTTGTATTTTTCCTCCGTTTCAAAACTCTTGTCATTTACATACTTCATTCCGAATGGAAGCAGGTCGATCAATACCAATAAAGGCAATGCAATCAGTAAAACAGTGCTGTTGATCTTATTGTAGATAAAACCTCCCACCAGTCCAAGCGTTAGAAACACAAACAATAAACCTTTTAAAATATCAGCGCCAAAAAACGCTTTCCTGTCTTCCCGTAAAGCGGTCACATAACCTTTGCTCAACGATACCGGATCGCCGATCTTTGAATTGTTGGCAATCTGGTACAACAGTTCTTCGTACACCCTGTTATCAGTTAATGCCTGGTATTGTTCATTGATGCTTTGTAATTTATTATTCAGCGAACTGTCCGGAACAGCGAATGCTGCTGCAATGTTTTTTGTCCTTTCTTTGTTTTCGTTGCTGTAATCAAAACTTACATACAGCAGTCCGGCCACCAGAAATACAATACCCATGGTTATTGCCGCCCATTTGAATTGTTTTTTACCATCTTTATAATCACCGGTAATAATTTTTTGTACGCCCATTACTGCAAGAATGGGAAAAAGTATCTGGGGGATCACCATCGCCATTTCCGGTGTGCGGAATTTGTTGTAGAGCGGCAGGTGATCAAAAAGAAAATTGTTGATGCCGGGCAGGTTTTTACCCATGGCGAGGATAACGCCAAAAATGCTGGCGGTGAGTATCCACCATTTGTGTTTGCTTTCAGCAAAGAACATTCCCAGCACAAACAGGCAACATACCACCGCACCAAGGTAGGCAGGGCCGGTAGTGCCTGGTTTATCGCCCCAGTACAGTTTCAGCGAAAGGTTGGCGGCAATATTCATCGCCTGGTCTTCCGGTACGCCTAACTTTTCTTCGAGGTAAGTTACCGAGTTAGATGTTTCAGATAGCTTTGGAAAGATATTGTATTCCTCATCTCTCCTGGAGGCGTAACCACCATAGCCATTTACCGAAGGGAAAATGATATTCAATCCTTCTGACTTGGTATTGCTCCACTGAAAAGCATAATCCCTGGAAAGCCCTGCTGTTTTGTTGTTGGTGGTTTTGGCATCGCCGGCTTTCGTTTCCATTACCAACTGGCCGCCACGCTTGGATTCTTTACCATAATCGTATACCGGGAACAAGATCACCGCATTGATGAGTACGCCAAACAAAGCGCCGCCTAACGCCAGTGGCAATGCTTTGGCGATGTGTGCAAAATCTTTTTCCTTTATCCATTTTACCAAAAAGAAAAGCACCATGATGCCGGTCACCAGGAAAAGATAATAGGTGATCTGCTGGTGGTTCTGCATTATTTCCAATGTGGTGAAAACCGCTGTGGCAATAAATCCGGCAATGTATTTTTTATCGAAGAGCAGCATCAAAGAACCCAGTAAAGCCGGGGCATACGCCATTGCCAGCAATTTGGTATCATGGCCGGCCACTACCAAAATGGGATTATAAGTGGCATAAGCAAATGCGAGACTGCCGATAATGGCAATATAAGGCCGGATGCGGATGCAAAGGCATAAAAAATAAAAGCTGATGCAGCACAAAAAGAAAAAGTTGAAGGGCTTGGGCAACCATAACTGAAAGGCTTTATCGATGTATTGAAAAGGCGAAACCGGCCCTTCTACTACAATGTTAAAGGCGGGCATACCGCTGAACATGCTGGGTATCCACAAAGGGTATTTGCCATGCTCCTGTTTGTACACATCGCTCTGGTGGCGCATGCTTTCCACGGCGGTAACATCACTCTGTTGTAACACTACGCCACTTTCTAAAGCCGGTTTGCAAAAGATCAATGCCACTATTAAAAAAATAGCCACCGCTATCAAATGCGGCATCAACGCCTTAAAACTGATATTTTTCATGCAAGGTTTTTATAATAAGGCGGCAAATTAACTTAAATATGTTGAGTAAAAAAGGGGAGGGGAAATGATAACGGTTAAAGTATTAAGGCAGGCCATATTATATTTACATGAAGAAAGTTACAGGGACAATGAATTTTATCACGACAGGGGTAAGGTTGTGATACTTAACTGAGCATATCACTATCGTTCTGTTTAAACTGCTAAGCGGGTTTTAAAAACAGAACGATAGTAAAAGCATATTGAAAGAGTAGGGATGCCGCAAGAGTTAGCCATTTACCAATGCAAAGTGCATAGGGTCTTTCCGGCCTATCCAATTCTGTCCGCAGAAAACGCCACAGCTTTCCATTGTCTGGATAAACCCTGCACTCCATTTGCCTGCTGATGCCAGCGGGTTATCGGCAGCATTCATATCAATAGCACAGCCCCAGGAATGTATTGAATATACTGATTTGCTTCCCCTTACCAGGCGAATATTAAACGCTCCCTCGCAAGTTTTAATTTCTTTATAAAAACCTGCCTGTTCCAGGGTGGAAAAAGCCAGCATTAATTTGGTTTTAAAATCTTTATGCAGATAAAGTGTTTTTTTAGGAAACCAGTCAAAATCCTGTTTGATTTTCCAGACTTCCATCCATTTTCCTTCAAAAGTAGCAGCAGTAGGCTTACCGTAACGTTGTGTTAAGATGTCTTGTGCAGTCATATTGTTATTTATGGTTTTAGTTTAGAAATCAATTGGTATAGTGATTTAGTAATGTCTGGCATATTTGCGCCTGCATTTTATCCCTTTCAGATGGGCGTATGCGTTTAATCATCGTATCAAATCCTTCATGAGGAGGAAAATCTTCTTCTATCTTTTCATCACTTAGTTTATTGGCAAGGTAAATGCTCAGCATAAGGTCCCGTAAAAGAGTAATTTCATTTCTGTAATGATCTGTCTTCTTTGAACTACTGCCTCCGCCGATAAAACAAACAATTGCACCGGCCTCCAGCAATATGCCCGCTGCGATTGCACTCAACGTAGTATTTTCATTGTTGCATTTGTCAAAAATACAAGGGATCAAAGGAAAAAATATTAATACCAATAACCCGGCAATAGCCACCAGGGTCCCAGTAAAATAGCTTCTGGAGGCAGCTTTTTTTGAAGCATCAACAAAACTGGCTAATTTGACTTCATATTCAACAAATACCTTTTCAAGGTTATCTTCAAACATACAGTTAATAGTTTAATGTTGGTTATCAGTTGCAAAAGTTATTAATGATGTCATTATAAAATTTATCGCACTCCCAATAATCGCTGTGTGTAAAATCGAAACGCTTTGCTTTGAACTGGCAATTAACGTTAGTTACACCCGTATAATAATCTATGCCCCCGCTGATGTAATCCTTGTCATCATAATAATTTCGCCATTTTACATCCTGAAAAAAATCTTTAATGTTATTTTTTACATCAACATAAACAGCATTATTCCCGGAGTTATTAAATTGCCTGTTGGAAAACCTTTGTTTAAAGCCATGAAAGTCATCCAGCAGTTGCTGTTTCAAAAAATAGGCTTTGGGAATATTTTCTCTTAAAAAAAAGATGATCTTGTCTAAGGGGCTGCCAAAAGTAATGTAGCCGGATAGCTGTTTTTTAATGGATGGCTTTACTGTTTGGCTGGTAAATTTAAAAATACCATGCTCATCATAAGTACGTATTTTATTTTTATTTACCATCAAGTTAATCCTGTTGATTGCATCATAAGAAATTTGAGTACCCAATGAATGGGCTGCAATTATTACAGATGGATAGTAAGGCTCATAGTCAATTATCCTGTCTATTGTATCAATACTTGCTTCTTTCCCTTTATCATCCTTTATTTTTTCAATTAAATATTGAATTGCGCCAACGGCACCATCCAGGATAAGGCTTCTGATGCAATAGAACTTTGACTTTGGGTCTACAACCACGTAAGCAGCCAGGTCAATCAGCAGGTTAGATAATTTTTGAGTAATGCTGTTAGTATAGTTTTCTATAATATTCCCCGCAATTTTTCCTCCAAAGGGGATATGGTTAAAAAACCAAATGATCAGTTGTACCAACTGGTCCAGGATGAAAAAGGTTTTTGAAATACTTGCTAAAAAGAAGCGGTACCGCCATGAAATAAAATCCCCGGTTTTAGTGTTA
>CAXTPJ010000318.1:0-4845 GCA_964245855.1 uncultured Ferruginibacter sp.
AAACGTCAAATTAAATTACAACTGTACTTTTTGATGCCACGAAAATCAACAGTACAAATGAGATCATTTTCCTTTTCCCCAAAAAGGAAAAATGACAGAACAAAGTTCACAACGATGATGAATAAAATTACAAATGCTGGTCACAAAAATGTATTTAATAATTTAAGCGTTCTTGCCATATATTTTTTCTTCCACCAATTGGCAAATAATATGTCCCAACAGCATGTGGCTCTCCTGTATCCTTGGTGTATCGTTTGATGGAACATTCAGCAAATAATCTGACAGGGGTTTCATTGTACCACCACTTTCACCAGTCAATCCAATGTTGACCATGCCTTTTTCTTTGGCAATTTCAAAAGCCTTTACAATGTTTTTGCTATTGCCCGAAGTGCTTAACCCAACCAGTACATCGCCTTTGTTGCCAATGCCCTGCAACAACCTTGCATAGATCATATCGTAGCTGTAATCGTTGGCCACGGCGGTGAGATAAGAAGTGTTGCAGTGCAAAGCCTCTGCAGGCAGGGCCGGACGATCAATGTAAAAACGGCCGCTGAATTCTGCTGCCAAATGTTGTGCATCGGCAGCGCTGCCACCATTGCCGCAGAACAATACCTTGTTGCCATTTTTAAAAGCGGAAAAAATTATATCTACACAAGTTGAAACGGTGCCGATAATGGTTTCGTTTGACAGCAATTGCTGCTTAATTGAAATGGATTGGCCAATGAAGTCTTTAATTTGCTGCTGCATATTATACTACCTGGAATGCGGTGAATAAATAATTGTTGGATGCTGCTACTGGTTTCAGGTTGATGTAATAAGATTCGGTGAAATTTTTTACAGCAAGAAATTCATGTGTGGGTACACAGTATTCATCAAAAAAAATGATGTCACCTTTTTTAAGGAAGGGTGCAAAAGAAGTTAACGTAAACAGGGTTGATGAATACAGATCGGCATCCATGTGTATCACCGTTAATGTATCGTTGTTGAATGTTTTTAAAAAGCCGGGCAGGGTTTGCTGGAAAAGGCCCTGGTAAAATTTGGCCCTGGTATCAGTGGTGTTCAATACTTCGTTACCATTATTCATATCGCCTTTTTTGAAATGCCCCCAATCTTCGGGCAGGCCGCTGAAGGTATCAAAGCCATGAAACTTTGATGCAGGGTTTGTATGATTTTCCATCCACCAATAAAATGAGCCGCCGTTGGCCACGCCGAATTCAAGGTAATGAATGGGTTGCTCTTTTATTATTTCTTTGTTTAAAAAACTATACAGGTTAAATCGTTTGTCCCTGCTTCTGTCCCACGAAAAAAAATCATTGAAAGGCAGGTTTCTATGCTGGCTGATCCATTTGGATTGTTTGGATAAATAAGCCAGGTTGATAAATAAACCACTGAACGGCTCAAAGATGATGTGCAGCCTGAGAAATGAAAAAAGTGCTTTTATATTTTGTATAAAAAAATACTTTAAATACATGAAAACGTTTTAGAATAGAAAAGAATGGCGCAAATGTATCAATAATTATACTTGCTACTAAAACATTTTATAGATCAACAGCCAGTTTTTACCGGCAATATGGCTGGTATTATTGTTACACTACCCAGGTGGTCAATCCGTATTTAGTAAAGGAATAATTTTTTACTTCGCCACCAAAAGTTTTTAAAGTATCAATTACTGCGTAGCGGGTGTTGAGCGGACAATAAAAAATCATAAATCCACCACCACCGGCACCGCTGATCTTACCACCGGTTGCGCCTGTTTTTTTTGCGGCATCATAAATGGCTTCAATATCGCTGTTGCTGATGTTATGCGCCATCTTTCTTTTTTGCTGAAAACCAAAATCAAGTATCTCTCCAAATTCGTTGAGCTTGCCTTTCAGCAACGCCTCTTTCATCATTCTTGATTGCTCTTTCAACTGGTGCATGGCTTCGATGCTCTTCTCATCTTTATTGTTTACATTCTTCACCTGCTCTTTAATAATGGCAGCGCTTTCTCTTGAAGTGGCGGTGAAATACAGCACTAAATTATTGCCCAGTTCATGTAAATATTCCGGCCGGATGCGCAGCGGGTTAACGATCACTTTATCGTTACCATAAAACTCCATAAAGTTAACGCCACCGAAAGTTGCAGCGTATTGATCCTGTTTTCCGCCCGCCAGTTGAAGGTCTTCCCGTTCGATGGAATAGGCTAAATGGGCAATGTCATAATCGCCCAATGGCAGTTTCAGCATCTCTACAAACGCTCCCAAAATTGCCACCACCAAAGTGGAAGAGGTGCCCAAACCAGAGCCGGCCGGTGCATCAACAAAAGTAGATAAGCGAAAGCCGCTAACAGTAAATGGATAGTCTTTTTGAATGCGGTTGTAAACGCCTTTCAACAGATCCAGGTGACCGTCAATTGGCAAACTGGTTGACCAGTTGAACTGCTGTTGTTCTTTCCTGTCGAGCGCTTCAACAATGATGATAGGTTCATTCAGCGTTTCAATGCTGGCATTGGCAGAAAGGGAAATGGTGGCATTTAGAATGGCGCCGCCATAAGTATCGCTGTAAGGACTAACATCGGTGCCGCCGCCGGCGAGGCCGATTCTTAAAGGCGCTTTGCTTCTGTAGATCATGGCTGCAAATTAGCTAATATTATCGTTTAGTTTTTAGTAAGCCTGTAATTAGCAGTGCAGTTTTGTTCAGGAGTTTAGAGGTTTAGTATTGAGCAATACTAACAATTGCTTCCACCATTTTTGCCCAGCTATATTTTTTCTTTTCTTCCACCAGGTGTGGTAAAAAGTTATCCGTTCCTATCTCAAAATATTGTTTGATTTTTTCAGCGATGGCTGCTGCGTTTGGTTCAGCGATCAATCCTACTTTGCCTTTCGGTACCAACGAAGGAAGCCCGCCGACATTGGTGACGATCATGGGCACTTCAAAATGATAGGCGAGGGGAGTAACACCGCTTTGTGTTGCATTGCGGTAAGGCTGCACCACTACATCGGCAGCGCAGAGATAATATTTTACTTCACTATCAGGAATGAAATCAGTTTTCAAGATCAGGTTATCTGAAATATTTAATGCTGAAATCTGGTCATCGTAGGCTTTTTTATCTTCATAAAATTCACCTGCGATCAGCAGTTTAATGTTGGCTGTCGCCGGGTCATTTCGGAGCAGTTGCATGCTCTCCAGCAAAATATCGAGGCCTTTGTATTTACGTATAAAGCCGAAGAATAAAAGGACTTTTTCATCATTGCCAATCGATAAATGCTGTCTTGCTGCTGCCTGGCTGATCTTTTCTCCAAAATTATCGTACAATGGATGGGGCACAAACTTCGCCGGTTTGCCTGCCGCAAATAGGGGCAGGTCGCCCAATACTTTTTCACTCATGGTGATAAAAGCATCAATTGGCTTTACAAAATATTTGGTGAACGGCACATCGCCAAAACGTTTTTCGTGTGGTATGATATTGTCTGCGATGCAAACCACTTTAGTGTAGTTGTTCTTTTTAACCCGGCGTAAAATAGTGCCCAAACAAGGCCCCATGAAAGGCAACCAGTAACGCACTACGATCAAATCGGGCTTCATCTTTTTTAATTCATTCCCCACGCTGATCCAGTTGAGTGGATTGACTGAATTGATACGGACTTTAATATTGATATCCGCAGGCGCCGGTTCGGTGGAATATTGCGTGGTGCCGGGAAAAAGAAACCCGGGATATTGTAAGGAGAAAGTATAGATAGCTACCTCGTTGCCCTGCGATTGAAACTCTTTTGCCAGGCGTTCATCATACGATGCCAACCCACCCCTGAGTGGATGTGCCGGGCCTATGATGATGATTTTATGGAACACTGATGACACTGATTGGACTGATTTAAAACAGATTTACAATATTGCGTCGATTTTATATAGAATACTGATGACACTGATTTGACTGATCTAAAACTGATTTGATGAGATGGTAATGCTACTTAAATGTTTTTATTATTGTTGGTAAATAATTTTCTTTTGAATATCGGCTTTTTACCAAATGATAAGAGGATGCCAACTTCCATGTTTGTAGCTTTTAAATAGTTGATCAATTGGTATTCATGTTCTTCAGTCAATCCATTTTCGCCTCCTTTTATTTCAATGATTATTTTTTCTTCAACAATAATGTCAGCGAAATAACTTCCAACATTTGTCCCTTGGTAAAATACCTGTATCGGTATTTGTTTAGCCGCATCTAATCCATGAGATTATAGTTCAATCAGCAACGCATTCTCATACACCTTTTCCAAAAAGCCAAAACCAAGTTCATTGTAAACCTTGTAAAAGCATTTTAGAATAATATCAGTTATGTCTTCATAAAGCAACATATATTATTGAATTAAATCCGTTTTCAATCAGCCAATCAGTGTCATCAGTGTTCTATAACCCTACTTTCTTCTCAATCAAATAAAAATTCCGGTCGCTTGAATTCCTTGCGATCATCTCCCCTAAAAAGCCGGCTAAAAATAGTTGCGTACCGATTACCAATGAAATAATTCCAACATAGAACAAGGGCCGGTCCGTCATGTTATACACATCAAAAAAGAACTTGCCAATAAATAAATATATCCAGATGCAGAAGCCCAAAAAGAAAACAATGCTGCCCCACAAGCCGAACAGGTGCATGGGCTTTTTTCCAAACTTGCCCATGAACATGATGGAAAACAAATCAAGGAAACCATTCACAAAACGGTTCCAGCCAAACTTGGTCACACCATATTTTCTTGCACGGTGTTCTACCACTTTTTCGCCAATCTTCCTATAGCCTGCCCACTTGGCCAGCAAAGGAATGTAGCGGTGCATTTCGCCATAAATGGTAATGTTTTTTACGACTTCTTT
>CAXTPJ010000319.1:0-4843 GCA_964245855.1 uncultured Ferruginibacter sp.
TCGCCTTTTATTAAAAATTTAGCATTCCAGTTTACTGAGCCAATGTTACCACTTTTGTAAAAGTCGCCCATCTCAATATTCATTACTCCAAGATTGTCTTTGAACCAATCAGCCTCTGTCCCATTTTCTTCAATTCGTCCTTTTACATATAATTTACCCGGACTTACTGCAAAATTTTTGATGGTTAGTTTTATAGTGTTGTAACCCTCCTTTAAGTCATTGAACAAAACATTCTGATAAGCGCTGTACAAATTGGCCAATGCATCTCCATAAATATCATGAATAGAAAAACCAATATTTACCTTTTGTACATGACCGCCAACTGCTTTTACAACAAATACAAAAACGATATCTTCCCCCGTCATTAAATATTCTACCCGTTGGCCGAGTGTATTTTCAAAATAAAAATCAGCAAATTTAACCTGCTGGCTTCCCGATCTGTTGTCACTGTTTTCAATATTATTGGATGCATAATTTTCCTCCGACACAAGGTAATTATTGATAACAGTATCTGCATCTCCTGATAAATGAATACTACCCTGTTTAAGTAAAATTGCTTTAGTACATAAGTTTTTAATAGCGCTCATATTGTGGCTTACAAACAGCACCGTTCTACCTTCTTTGTTGCTTACGTCTTTCATTTTGCCAAGCGCCTTTTTTTGAAACTCAGCATCGCCAACAGCCAGCACTTCATCTACTATTAAAATCTCAGGCTCCAGGTGGGCCGCTACGCCAAAAGCAAGGCGTACGTACATGCCGGATGAATACCTTTTCACCGGGGTATCAATGTATTTTTCAACTCCTGCAAAATCTACAATTTCATCAAACTTCCTTTTGATTTCGTTTTTGGTCATGCCGAGGATGGCGCCATTTAAAAAGATGTTTTCCCTTCCGCTTAGTTCGGGGTGAAAACCTGTTCCCACTTCCAGCAGGCTTGCAATTCGGCCCTTCACTTTTATGCTGCCGGTGGTTGGCGTGGTGGTACGGCTCAATATTTTTAACAGCGTACTTTTGCCTGCGCCATTTCTGCCGATAATGCCTAATACATCTCCATGTTCTACATCGAAATTAATATCCTGTAATGCCCAAACATATTCACTTCCACCTTTTATAGTACGGTCATTGGCATCACCAATTTTTAAATAAGGATCTTCTTTGCCCCGTATACGGTGCCAGGCCCGGTTTACATCATGCGCCAACGAACCTGTACCAACAGCACCAAGCCGGTACTGTTTGGAAAGATTATCAACCTTGATTACAATATTACTCACTGCATTCTGAAATTAGTACGGTATTTACACCGTATCCATAAATGTTCTTTCGACTTTACTAAATATGAGTAAGCCAAAAAACAATAGTGTTATTATTACTATTCCGCTATACAAAAGGCCCATAACATTTGCCTGTCCGAGGCCAAAAATAGCATACCTGAATGATTCTACAATTGGTGTAAGCGGGTTCCATTGTATCCAGGCTGCATAACTTTTTCCTTTTAAAAAAGATAAAGGATATGCTACCGGTGTGGCATACATGAGTAGCTGAACTGCAAAGGTGATGAGGATGCTAAAATCCCGGTATTTGGTTGTCAGTGATGAAATGATGATCCCTAACCCTAAACCAATTCCTGCCATCATCAATACCAGCAGTGGTATAAGTAGCCAACTGGCACCGAAATGAAAATGTAAATTTTTAATCCCGTAAAAAGTAAGTGCAGCCAGTAGCAGTAAAAACTGGATACCAAATTTGATGATATTGCTCAATACCATACTAAGCGGAATAATGAGCCTTGGAAAATATACTTTACCAAAAATAGCGGCATTGGCAATAAAGGTATTACTGGTAGAAGAAAGGCACGAACTAAAATAATTCCAGATGGTAATGCCACTCATGTAAAACAATAGCTTAGGTTCAATGCCATCCGTTGGCATATTGGCAATCTTTCCGAATACCAATAAAAAAACAAGTGTAGTAAAAACAGGCTGGATAAAATGCCAAAGCGGACCAAGAACCGTTTGTTTATATTGCGCAGAAAAATCACGCTTTACAAAAAGTATCAACAGGTCACGATAGCGCCATACATCTTTCAGGTTGAGATCAAACAGTGCTGCTTCCGGTTTTATTTCAAGATCCCATTCTTCTTCCGCTATTTTGTTGTATGCTTTTTTCTCCATTAAAAAACCTTCGTGTTCTTTTATTACTTTATGCCAGGCTGTATAAAATATTTTTGACTTTCTTTTTATAATTTAGGAAATCAAAATGCTGCAGCAGCAATTCATTATCCGGTATAAACGCCGGCTGGTTCAACAGTATTTTTTCTATTGCACTATCTATTTCCTGCTGGTTGTCCGGATCTACCAACAACCCCATCTTTCCATCCAGCAATGCATCGGTAGATCCATCTTTATTGCCGGCAATTACCGGTAAACCATAAAACATGGCTTCAATAAAAACAATTCCAAAGCCTTCCTTCTTGGAGGGCATTACATACACATCTGCCAGTTGAAAATATTTTGCCAGCTCTTCATCCGGTACAAATCCTGAAAGGAAAACATTTTGCTTTATGTCCAATTCGTCAATAATTTTGCCCACCCTTTTTATCTCTTCTTCATCAAATTTTCCCACAATCAAGTACTTAATGCCAGGATAAGATTGTTTTAATGTTTTGATCGAAAGCAGCACATTATCATAACCCTTGTATCGTTCTTTTGAAGACAACCTGGTAAGTGTAAGCAATACGAAATCCGATGGCAGAAACCCGGTTTTTCTTAATAACAATTCATCTTTCTGCCTTGTAGAAGGTTGTTGTAAAAATGGATCGAGGCAATTATTTAATACAATTATTTTATTGAATGGAATATTAAAAAGCTCCATCATGCGGTTGCGTGTAAACGAACTTACAGTAAGAATGAGATTGCATTTTTTAAAACCCCATCTTCTTACCATAGAAACGGGGTTCCATACTTCAATGCCGTGTGCAATTAAGATAAGTTTGGTTTTGGGTGAACATATCTTTATCAGCAACCCGATGAGCAATAAATTAATATGGCTGAGTACCACTACATTTGTTTTTCGGCCCAGATTAATTGCCTCCAGGACAAATTTTATTTTTCTCTCCGCAAAACCTTTAAAACAATCGTCTTTAATGTATTTTTTATCCAGTTCATCCTGCCGGTCGTACATGGAATAAATTTTCACATTTTGTAAAGTAGCTTCCTTCTGCAGATCACACAATCCCTTGCTGAGTACTTTGCATACTTTTTCAATACCGCCGGTAGCAGAAAAAGTCCTTAAAGTTAAAAACAAGAGTGAACCGGTCATTTTTTTTGCTGAAGCAACAAAAGTGAATAAAACTGCGACCAGTGGATGTCGCCGTTTTTTAATTTTTTATGTACATCTCCAAACCCTCTTCCATCAACCTTATCCTGGTATTGTGTATTACTGAACCATTCCCTGAAAGGAAAAGAAAAACCCATTTTAGGGCGGTCGTAAACCTCCACTGGCAATTCATTTTTAAATGCATCGATCAACAATTGTTTGCGGTAAGTATTTTGGTACTTAATTGTTGTATTTATTTTAAGCGCCAGCTTGTACAATTCAGTATCCAGGAATGGC
Source organism: uncultured Ferruginibacter sp. (assembly GCA_964245855.1). GTDB lineage: Bacteria > Bacteroidota > Bacteroidia > Chitinophagales > Chitinophagaceae > Ferruginibacter. Next base: position 3,613 of record CAXTPJ010000319.1, read on the forward strand.
ACCCTTATTTCAAGTCCGTGTGCCATGCTCATCACATCTGCATCCCTGAGCAACTGGTTCTGCATGTACATATTCAACTCCATCCAGCTTACCTGGTTTTCAGGGGTCATGTAATCAATGTTTTTTAAAACAGGCTGTTGCTCCAAAATATCCCATACCTGTTTTTCTTCTGTATCAAGGTAACGGGCAATTTCTGCCGGAATAAAATGGCCCCGTAAAAATAGATACCTGCCAATTGAACCGGGAATGGTTAGGTAGCAGAGCCTGCGCAATTGTTTAACGCTGGTAAACCGGCTGTAGCGCAATAGAAAATCAGGGGCGGTTTGCAGCAGGAGCGCTTTTTTTATTCTGCCAAAAGAAGGATAGCCCCCAAACAATTCATCGCCGCCTATGCCGGATAGCACTGCCTTTAATCCACTTTGCCGTGCATATTTACTGATGAACCAGGTATTGATGCCATCGCAACAGGGTAAATCCATGGCATCAATTATTCCGGGAAGGTTTTGATGAAATTCTTCTTCTTTCAGCAGGTATTGCTGGTGCGTGCATTGTAATTTTTCTTTTAGTATATCCTGGTATTTCTTTTCTGAAAACTTATTGTTTTCAAAATAAAGCGATACTGTATTAAGAACTGATTTGTACTTATTAGCAACCAGTGCAATGATGCTTGAGTCTAACCCTCCGCTTAGAAAAACACCAATGGGCGTATCGGCTATCAGGTTACGTTCTACCGCATTGGATAACTCTTCTCTTACTTTACTGATGGCCTCGGTATGATTGGTTATTTTCTCTAAAAAAGAAAACTGGTAAAATGTTTTGGTTGATGTAGAGGCATTGCCCAGGTTATAAACAAGGAAAGTCCCTTTTTCAAGGGGGTGTACATTTTTAAGGGTAGTTACCGGTTCGGGCAAATGGCCATAAGCCAGGAAATAAACAGGCCAGTTTTCTTCTGCCTGTTGAAGATATGGTATCAGTTTAAGCGCTTTTATTTCCGAAGCAAATGCCAATCCATCTTTGGCAAGACTGTAATACAATGGCTTTATTCCTGAGGGATCTCTTGCCAAAACAACTGTTTGCTTTTCTTTATCGAATATGGCAAATGCAAACATGCCATTGAAACGCTCAAATGCTGCTGTGCCCCAGGCTGCATAAGCTGCTATGATTACTTCTGTATCGCTCTCCGTATTAAACTGGAAACCTGCTGCAAGCAGGTCTTTTTTTATTGCTTTAT
>CAXTPJ010000320.1:0-4831 GCA_964245855.1 uncultured Ferruginibacter sp.
GCTGCAGATACTTCAGCCGATAGTTTTTTATTGTTTTTCATATAGTGGTTGGTTGGTAGAAATTAAAGGTACCGATCAGTATATTAATTTTGTTGGAACAGACTTTGAATCATTATTCAGCTCCGGTTGTGTCACTCACTTGTACTGCAGGAATATTATTGGGCTTTTTTGCGTTTATACTTAATTGTTAGTTTCCTGCTAACCGGAAAAGATCATCTTGATATATAGAATGCTCAATCAGTCATTCAATCCTTTTCCATTCATAATGGCCGGGGTACTTTTTTCAATCCTTGCTTCCCTTGTGGTTGATTGCTTTGCTGCGGCAAAATGTAACAGATAACCCCGTTGCCTTCCGGGCGTCAAAGCTCCAAAGGCTTTTTTCAGTGCAGCATTTTTACTTAATGCTTTTGCAAACTCTTCCGGCATTTTAAACTGGGCAGTTTTTTTCAGCGGCACTTTTAAACCGGCTTTTTCCAATTGGATCGCTTCTTTCACATAAGCTTTAACCGCAGCGCTGCGTTGTAAAACTTCTTTTAAACTGGTGAACCTTATCTGCCTTGCCGCTTGCACATTTTCGGTTGGTTGTACCAGTATTCCCTTGCCGTCTTTTAGCAACGCACCTTTAAAAAATAATACCGCACAATATTCTTTAAAAGTGTGTATCAAAACAACATTGTGTTTCTCAAAAATATAACAGGGGCTTCCCCATTTTAATTCTTCCGTAACATTGCATTCCAGTATGATCTTTCTCAGGTGCCTTGTTTCTTCCTGCCACTTTTTTGCTTTATCAAAATAAAAATCAACTGTTGGGTTCATGAGCAATTCGTTTAATTGTTGTAAAGATACAATGCATTGTTTGCTGAAATCAGGTGGTGACCGATTTTCTGCCCGTCTTCCTTAATTCAGGGAAGAAAGAAAAAGGGCAATAAGCAGTGCAGCGCCAATCAATTCTTTAGCGCCATCGACATTCAAATAAAGCAATAAAGAAAATAAATTATATTGCGTAAAGAGTAACTGTCGCAGCAATAAACCTTCTTTACCTTAAAACAACAAGCATGTACGTAAAACGCTATTACAGCCTTTGGATGACTGTAAAATGGTCACGCAAACCATTGATATATGGGCTGCTTTATTCTACTTTGATCGTTGTACTTTACAAACTCACTAACTTCCCATTGGCGCTGCCCTGGCAACCTATTTCTATTATCGGTATTGCATTGGCTTTTTTCCTGGCGCTAAAAAATACCAGTTCTTACGACCGCACCTGGGAGTCGAGAAAAATCTGGGGCAAAATCATTAACGACAGTCGCACCTTTGCTACCGCCATACTGGCCATGCCTCACGGAATTGTGAGTGCAGACTGGAAAAAGGCAACCATCCATCGCCACCTTGCCTGGTTGCTGGCGTTGAAACACAACATGCGCAAAGCAAAAACATGGGAGCATAATTTACCGTTGGAGAAATTGATTTTTGCACCCAAATTCCGGGAAGAATGCCTTGCCGGCATGGAACCTGAAGTAACACCTTATTTATCTGAACAGGAATTTGCAAGCCTAAAAAAATACAGCAACATTCCTGCACAAATTTTAAAGAACCAAAGTTTGGAGATTGCTGCTTTGTTTAACAACGGCCAACTAACAGAGTACAAACATGTATGGCTTCACCAGTTGATCGGTAGTTTTTTTGATCTGCAGGGAATGTCGGAGCGTATCAAAAATTTCCCCTTCCCACGCCAGTATGCTTCTACCGGATTGTGGATCACTTATCTTTTTTGCTCTTTTATACCTTTTGGTTTAATGGATGTTTTTGAACAATCCCACTCGTTGCATTTCTGGCTAACCATTCCTTTTTCCGGCCTTGTTATCTGGGTGTATTTTTTGGTTGACCGCATCGGCGATTATTCTGAAAATCCTTTTGAAGCATCCTACAATGATGTGCCTATTTCTTCTATTGCCCGTACCATAGAAATTGATTTAAGAGAAATGCTGGGAGAAGAAAATATACCCGGTCCATACCCGGTAGAAAATGGTTTCCTGTTGTAAAGAAAATAATGCCGGTAATAACATATTTGTATGCTGCAGCATCAACCTTTCGATTATTTTAAAACTATAACATTCAACTAGTATAACTAAAATGTTTTGCTGTTGGTTATTTGAAAAAGGTAAGGATGCAGTTCGCAGATGCGTTGAATGAATATGTTGATAGCAGGATTTACTATCATTTTTTTGTTATTACCTGAACGCTATTATTGTTTTTTGCTATAATGATCAACTCCGGCTGTGTTGCTGTTTTTACAGATAGTACATCCCTTACATCACCTGCTGCATTGATGCCTGTGTTGGTGGATGCAACCAATTGATGTGCAGTTTTATCCCAATGCAATAAAATCCCTTTTCCTGCATCCTGCCGCCCAAGCTGTACCCTGAAAGGGAAAAAGTTGCCCGCAGCAAAAATCTCTTTTGTGCTTGTCTGTACAGCTCCCTGTATGGCTGAAAATTGCGCCGCAACCGGCAGCTCATGCATTAATAATTTGCCGTTACCGGTGTTTTCGATCCAGCAATTTTTTAACTGGGTGACTGTTAGTTTTTTCATTCCCTGCAATTGTTCTGCAGTAAAAATATCATCGAATGTGGCGGCTGCATAATCTTTATAGTAGAGAAATTTTTTCTTTAAAGCAGGCATGTCTTCTGTTATTTCATTCTTTGATGCATAAGGATAATTTTTACCCTGTATGTAATAACTAAGTACAGGCTCTGTTTTTCCGGTGTGAAAGAAATCGTTAACGCATAAAGTCATAGGCTCTTTTTCAGAAGCGGTTAATTGTGTATTGGGAGCCAGGTTGCCCAGCAAATAATCTTCATCACCATCGCCGTCTGCATCTATCGGTACAATGCAGGTCCATAATCCATGGGTGCTTTGTAATCCATACTCAACCGTTTTATCCAGCAGTTTATTTTGTTGATTGATGAAAATGGTTGCAGGAATCCATTCACCTGCAATGAAAAGGTCTGGGTGATTGTCTTTGTTGATGTCGTTCCAAACGGCAGCAGTCACCATTCCAATGTATTGCAGGGTGGGAGCAACTGAAGTGATAACATCTGCAAATTTCAGCTTTCCATTTATTGTTTCGTTTTGTAATAAATACGACCGGGGTGCAATGCCATATTTGCCAGCCACCACCCGGCCGCCTACAAAAATATCCGGCTTGCCATCATTATTAAAATCACCAATAGCCACGCAGCTTTTGGATGTTGGCATTGCGGGTAAGGCGTCCATTGCTTTTGTGAAATTCCCTTTGCCATCATTGATAAACAAACGATCCTGGTATGCAGCGCCTTCAGGTGTTTCATTGCCGCCGCTTACAATGTACAGGTCCATATCTTTATCGCCGTCCGCATCAAAAAAAACAGGTTGTACATCATCAGCAGTATGGTCTGCAACCCAGGGTTGCGCTGCTGCTTTTGAAAAATGCCCATCTTTTTGCTGCAGGTATAAACAAGCTTTGCCGCCCATAGGCGCACCAATAAAAATATCTTCCAGTCCATCATTGTTTACATCTGCCTTACATATTTTAGGCCCCTGTTTCGATAATTGCCAGGGCAACAATGTTTCCTGTTTATAGTCATCAAATACATTTTCAGGCTGGTAAAAATCGATGCCGGATTGTGTTGAAATATCTGTAAACGTAGTTGACAATGATTGATCCGGCAATGTGCTGTCTTTAATAGCTGTAGCTTCATCAATGTTGAGGATTTGATTGGCTTTTACATTTTTCAATACGGTAAAATTCCCTTTTGGCCAGCGTATGGTAAGGGATGTAACAACAGCATCTTTACCCAGGCCGAAATGAAGTTTTGAATCCATGCTGGAGAGGTAGCCACGGACAGGTTGTTGCTCCAGTACCTGTTTTTTTCCATTGCCATATTCAATATTTACCCTGCTGCCAATGGCCTGGCTATTGCCCTGCCGGCCTTTTAATTTAATAGTGAGGTAATTGTTTTTATTGAGGTTATTGTTTTGATACACCGACGCCCTTCCGCCCATATTGTTTACAACAAGATCAAGGTCACCATCATTGTCAAGATCCGCATAGGCGGCACCGTTAGATACATTGGAGGTTTTCAATCCCCAGTTAGCGGTACTATTTTCAAAACTCAGGTTACCATTGTTCCGGAAACAATAATTGCTCAGCTTTGTCTGTGTAAGGCTGTCAATAAGCTGGTACAAAGGGGCATTGCTGCCATTTTGATACTGGTAACTGGCTACCTGGTAGGTTTGAAAATCCATATTGGAATAATCCCGCCAAAAACCATTTGTGATGTACAGGTCTTTGTTGCCGTCGTTGTCAAAATCAGCCAGTAAAGAAGACCAACTCCAGTCTGTATTGGATATACCGGCCAGTTGCCCTATCTCAGAAAACTGAGGTGTACCATCCTTGCCGGATCCAGTGTTAAGCTGCAATGTGTTACGCATATTCTGATGCATATAACCACTGTCAACAAGGGTATTATATTTATCATATTCATCCGGGCCACGTAATACTTTCTGGCGGTAATTATCTTCCGGCCACATATCGGGCACTATTATATCCTGCAGGCCGTCATTGTTATAATCAGCTACATCGCAACCCATACCATATTTGGAAATATGCTGCAATGCCTGCTTGGTTACTTCAGTAAATGTTCCGTTTTGGTTGTTGAGCAAAAGAAAATCCTGCTCTTCATAATCGTTGGTCATGTATAGATCCGGCCAGCCATCATTGTTGATATCAGCAGCCACTACGCCTAACCCAAAATTATTTCCGCCGCCCGCAATGCCTGTTGTAGCTGAT
>CAXTPJ010000321.1:0-4800 GCA_964245855.1 uncultured Ferruginibacter sp.
GCCTGGTAGCAACCAAACTGGTTAACAAAGTAGCCGTATCTGCCAGTGCTTCTTTCATGCATGCGAATGATAACGGCGATGAGAAATTCATGTATCCAGCAGATGATCGGAATGCTATGAATTACACCTTGTCATTGGGTAAGTTAATGTTGCCGAAAGAATATACCAGTTACAATCAAACCAACTTAAATTTGATGTGCGAATTTCTGGCACAAACCAACCTGGGCAGTAAAAAAACTTACCTGGACATTGCACCATCTGCCCAGTTGATTTTCAACAGCCGCATACGCTTTGATTTCGGGTACAGGTTTCCGGTAGTAGATGATCTTTACCGTACCGCTACCAAAGGTTTTGTTACCAAACTGGAGTATAACCTCTTTAATGTTTTATAAAAATGAAAAAGTTTTTCCTGTTCATCTTATCCATGTTTCAAAAGAAAAATTGTTGCAAATGAAAAATGTATGGGTAGTTGTATTTCTGTTCGCAACCGTAACAGTTAAAGCACAGATAAAAGCCGGGCAGCCGGCACCGGAAATTGCTTTGCCCGACACAAAAGGCAATGTGGTTGCGCTTTCTTCCTTAAAAGGCAAAGTGGTATTGATAGATTTTTGGGCAAGCTGGTGCGGACCATGCAGGGCTGCAAACCCCGGCGTTGTAAGGCTGTATTCAAAATACAAAGACAAAGGCTTTGAAGTGTTCGGCGTATCCATCGATAGCGAAAAAGACAAGTGGCTAAAAGCCATTCAGCATGACCGCATCAAATACACACAGGTAAATGACAACAGTGGCTGGCAATCAAAAGTGTTGGAAAAATACAATGTAGAAGCCATACCGGCCACTTTCCTGCTCGACAAAACAGGGATGATCGTTGCCGTTGATTTGGAGGCTAAAGCTTTGGAAAATAAAGTTAAACAACTTTTGAAGTAATCATAATACCTGCACAATCAAAAACTTTAAATAGTGAGTATATTCCTGCCCTCTTATGATTGGATGGTCTGCTGATTGTGCGTTGAAAACTACCTGCCGTAACTGGCGTTTGGCATCTTTGGCGGCAGCGTAAATGATGTCTAAAAACATTTCCGGTTGCACCAGGTTGGTACAGCTTGATGTTACCAAAAACCCTCCAGGTTTTACAAGTTTCATTCCCCGCAGGTTGATCTCTTTGTAACCTGCCGTTGCTTTGTCAATACTGCTGCGGCTTTTGGTAAATGATGGAGGATCCAGCATTACCACATCCCACCGCTTTCCTTCTTTGGTCCAGTTTTTTAATACATCAAAAGCATTTACGCAGGTAAACTCACAAACATTTTCCAGTCCGTTCAATGCTGCATTTTTGTTGCACATATCAATGGCATTCTGCGAAATATCCAAGCCCAATACTTTTTTAGCGCCATAGTGGGCAGCACAAATTTCAAAAGAACCGGTATAGCAAAAAGCACCCAGCACATCAGCATCTTTTACAATATTTTGAATGGCTTTGCGATTGTCCTGCTGGTCTAAAAAGAAGCCGGTTTTTTGACCATTGGCAATGTCAACATTAAATTTTACGCCATTTTCGTTGATGATGATATTGGTATCAAACTCTGCTGATAAAAACCCTTTGTGTTGCTCCATGCCTTCCAGTTCCCGTACCGGCACATCGTTGCGTTCGTAAATTCCTTTGGGTGAAAAAAGTTGTTCGATGGCTTTTACAATGGCAGGCTTCCAGGCATCAATGCCCAGCGCCAAAGTTTGTATCACAAAATAATCGTTGAACTTATCAATAATGAGTTGGGGCATATCATCTGCCTCGCCAAAGATGAGGCGGCAATTTTCGGTGTAGCCAATCTGCCGGCGGTATTCCCATGCTTTTTTGATGCGGTCAACAAAGAACTGGTCGTTGATGGTTTCGTTTTTATCTCTTGTAAGCAACCGCACCATAATCTGCGACTGCGGATTGACATAGCCTTTGCCGATAAATTTTTTATCATGCGTGTACACCTCAACAATTTCTGCCGGTTTGGGAGATGCATCTAGCAATTTGCCCCTGTTTACTTCATTTCCAAAAATCCACGGATGCCCTGATTCTACCCTGCGGCTGATATTTTTATTGAGGATGATACTTTTCATGGCGGCAAAGGTAATTAGAATGGAAAGTATCTGATACGGTACTTGATTCTCTTATTTAAAAGAATACACAGTGATAATTACTGGGTAAAATTTATTTGGGAAGTCCGGCTATAGAAAGCATTTTAATACCTTTTTCCATTTTCTTTTTGAAAAAAGCAGTATCCTCAATACTATTTAGATCAGTATTAATTTTAATTTTTGAACCTTTTGCAATTAGGTTTGAAAGAGAAGATTTATTTTTTTCTTTTTTCATTTGTATATCCAAAGGTAATTATTATTTATGATTTTTTAGTCTTACCAAGAACGCATCGTAGTCTTCCCCTTTTACAAATTTTTCCCAATCATTGTTTATAAATCCAAATATTTCGAAATCCTGTACTAAAACATCAAGATTATTTGTTATCCCAATCCTGTAAAGTCGGGTACGACTTTTTGTACTACCGTTGCAAATACATAACACTCAGGATATTTTTGAAGAAATTTAAAAACTGCCATGGCAACGGTAGCCAATACCTTTTGGCTGTCCTTATTTCCTGTTATTGCAAGATCATTGATTTCCCCAACTTCATTAACATCGCCAAAACCGATATTGTAAACAGTTTGATTTTGCTCAAATGCTTTAAACACAATCTGCTTCTTTATACTTCCTTTAGGGCCAATACTATAAAACTCAAACCTGGAAAGTGATGATGAAGCTTCAATCTCATATTTTTCAAATTGCATGATACAAAATACTAATTTTTGTAAGGAAAACAATTGTTTAAAAAAAGATGAAAATGAACAACTGCTCACCGGCTGGCGGATAGCAGTGAAAACCACGGTGAGGCCTGTGTATGGGCTTTGTGCCGGAGTTGTAACGAATAGCCGCATATTAGCTGATTTATGTTACCGAAGTTGAAAGCCCCGAATGAAAATCTTCTATATAAAGCACCAGCGGCAATACTTGCCAATTTGGCTGCAATACAGGCTTGGCAAAATGTTTGTCTGTTGTACCTTCGCACACAATTTTGGCAATGATAAAATTCCCTTTTTCAGGAAAGAAAAAAAATACCAATAATATGGAACAAAATAATAACGTGGATATCAACGATACAGCAGAAAGCGTGGTGGACCAAACCATGAACATCAACAGTGATTCAGACATACCGGGCAATACGCACCTGAGCAACCCGGAAGGTGACAATGTTACCGAAAAATTGCAGGCAGAACTGAACGAACAAAAAGATAAATACATCCGCCTGTTTGCAGAATTCGACAATTTTAAACGCCGCAGCGCTAAAGAAAGGGTTGAATTGATTCAAACCGCCGGTAAAGAAGTGATTACTTCCATGCTGGATGTGCTGGATGATTGCGACCGGGCAGAAAAGCAGTTACAGAAAAGTAATGATGTGGAACAGATCAAACAGGGTGTGCAACTGGTTTTTGGTAAACTGAGGAATACGTTACAAGCCAGGGGCCTGAAAGCAATGGAAAGCATCAACACAGAGTTTGATGTAGAAAAACATGAAGCCATCACAGAAATACCAGCACCAACAGAAGACTTGAAAGACAAAGTGGTAGATGAAGTGCAGAAAGGATATTACCTGAACGACAAGATCATCCGTTTTGCAAAAGTGGTGGTAGGAAAATAAGAAGCCCCTATCCCCTAAAGGGGGACCTGGCAACTGAATTTTTAAAAGTTATTTATTTATAAAAAAGACCTGATGCATCAGGCATAAAATTCCCCTTTAGGGGATAGGGGTATGAAAAGAGATTTTTACGAAATACTGGGTGTTAATAAATCTTCGTCGCAGGATGAAATTAAGAAAGCGTACCGTAAGGTGGCGATGCAGTTTCACCCAGACCGTAACCCGGGCGATAAAGCTTCGGAAGAGAAGTTTAAAGAAGCGGCAGAAGCCTACGAAATTTTAAGCGACACCGATAAAAGGGCACAGTACGATCGCTTCGGCCACCAGGCATTCAGCGGCGGACGCAGCAGCGGCGGCGGTTTTGGCGGCGGTGCCGGTATGAACATGGATGATATCTTCAGCCAGTTCGGTGATATTTTCGGCGATGAAAGCCCGTTCGGCAGTTTCTTCGGTGGTGGCAATGGTGGCAGAAGATCTTCGGGCGGCAGGCCACGTGGCACCAGGGGCAGCAACCTTCGTATCAAGATAAAACTAAACTACGAAGAAATGGCCAAGGGCGCCAGCAAAACGGTGAAGGTGAAAAAATATGTGTCGTGCACCACTTGTAGCGGCAGCGGCGCAAAAGATAAAAACAGCACCCAAACCTGCGGTACCTGCGGTGGTAGCGGCCAGGTTAGAAGGGTTCAGAATACTTTTTTAGGGCAAATGCAAACGGTGACCACTTGTCCAACCTGTAACGGCGAAGGCTCCACCATCACCAATAAATGTACAGCCTGTAAAGGCGACGGCAGGGTGTATGGCGAAGAAACTGTTACCATTGATATTCCGGCCGGCGTACAGGAAGGCATGCAATTGAGTATGAATGGAAAAGGCAATGCAGGTGAGCGTGGCGGCGCCAATGGCGACCTGATTGTTTTAATAGAAGAAGAAGCACATGCACAATTGCACCGGGATGGGTTGAACGTGGCGTTCGACCTGCACATTTCTTTCCCGGAAGCAGTGTTTGGAACACAGGTAGAAGTACCAACCATTGATGGCAAGGCAAAAATTAAAATTCCGCCGG
>CAXTPJ010000322.1:0-4763 GCA_964245855.1 uncultured Ferruginibacter sp.
AAAAATGACAGAACAAAGTTTACAACAATGCCGAGTGATGTAGAAAAAGCCGACAAACAAATTATTTTTTCAATTTCTTCTTCAGCATTCCGGCTGCTTTGGTATAACCTCCTTCTGCTCCATCAACAAAATGTACATGGCCATCTTTTAGATCCCTTACGTAGCAAGACATAACCGAAGAACTGCTGATGTGCATACCATACCAAATTTCGCCGGCGGCTTCCAGATTGTTCAATACATTTTCTAATGCACTGCGTTGCTTTTCATTGCCCGAAATCACGGTATTTATTTTACCATCAATTACCAATGTGTCCGACATATCAACCAGCCGTCGCAGGTATTGTTTTCCATTTTTTGTTTTAAAATAAATAAATCCCAGGTGAGAAGTAATCCATTCTTTCAGCCTCGTAAACCAATTGATCTTTCCCAAAATAGCACGGGTAGCCCTGCCCATTTTATTGAAAGTGGTAGTAAGTTTTAATTTGGCAACCGAGATGGGTTGCCGGTGTTGTGGCACGCCATAAATATCATCTATGTATTGCATTATCCTGCTAAATACTATAGCCTGCTGCGTTGCATCAAGCGCCACCACCAGCAGCGTTACTACTTCTTCCCTGTTTTCGGGCGGCGGTATTTTATCCCACCGGCATTCCATTCCATTCAGGTTCAGTTCCGCTTCGGCATCATCGTGGCCAGATAATAAATAGTCTTCTCCTTTAATAACCTGTTCCGCATAATTCAACCCGTTGCCCAAAACAATGGGAATAGGAAAGAAATCTGAAAAGCTGAATTTAGTGATGTTCAACTGGTGGCCCTTAGCATAAATCTGTTCCACCGGCACTGTGCCAATCCTCAATTCCAGTCCGTATACTTTCTTTGTATTTTCTTTGTATAACAGTAAAGCAGGTATTACTTTTTGTACCAGCAAAGGCGGTACAATAAACGTGGCGCCATCACCGCCAAAAAAAAACGGCACCACAATATTGTCTTTATAAGCAATGTTCAAAACAGATACAATACTGCCCGTGGCAACTAAATTCACAGTTTCATGGTTGCCGCTGTACACGGCTTCGGTAGAGTTTTTTATATCGGTGATGATCACAAACCAGTCAGCAGGTACCGCATGAAACAAGGAAGGTTGCATCAGCACCTGCGGCAAGGCATTGCGGTGTACCGGCAATTCAGCATAAAAGTAATCGTTGGTTGTTGGCATGGTTTAATAGAGGCACTAAGATAATGCCATAATTCAAAATGTATATCTGCATTTAGGTACTTAAAAACGAATAGTACGTCAGTAGTTATCCATCTGTCAACAACAGTCCTGCTATCTGTTCCGGCTACGGCACAAAGCCATGCCGCAACCCTTCGCCGTGGCCTCCACTGCTATCAGGCGTAAGCCGGAACAATACCGGTAATCTTTAACCCGGGACGCACTGCTTATAAAAACGTTGGTTTTAACCATTGGTGTTTTCAGTTAATTTTAATTAATCGTTTATCATGGCAAGACATATAACCATCACTGTATTTTTTCTTTTACTATCTGGGCTTGGTAAAATTTTCGCAAGCCAATACAGTGATACTGCTTACCTGGATACCCTTCTCGATAATGCAACAAGGTTAAAATTTATCATCAGTAACAACCGGCAATATGTAACAGCGATAAATATAAAGGGGAGAATATTATGGCGCAGCATACCATTACTCGACAGAACAAATAAATTACCAGGGAAAGATGTAGCACCTAAATACGATACTGCTGCTGTTACCTGGAAAAACCTGCAACAAAAGATAAAAAAGAAGTTATTTGGATTGCGTACAGCAACCATATCGAAAGGGCTTTTGTCAAAGTAAATGGAAAGTGTTTACGCTTTTGGAAAGACTAACCAGTAAGCTAAAACCGATCTTATTTATTCGCAGCAATCTTTAATACCACATCCAGGTTATCCGACAATACCATGCTGCCGCTGCCTACTTTAAAATCACGCCGGTTAAGTTTAAACGTTCCATCAAACTGGTAACCGCTTGCCGTTGCCGTGGCAGTAAAAGGAAAATGAACTGCTTTGATAGTACCCTTTATAGTGATCATTCCATCCATTACATAACTGCCTTTAGCAGATGCAGCAGTAATTTTAGTAGAAGTAAAACTAAGCCTGGGGTAAGCAGCCGTATTAAAATATTCCTCCTTGTTTAAATGCTTATCCCTTGAACCGTTACCTGTGTTCACCGTACTGGCACTCACGCTCACTTCAAATGTAGCAGCAGCAAGGTTTGCAGAATCAAATACAACTTTTCCCTGCAACCCGGTAAAACTACCGTTAACGGTTAGCCCAAAATTTTTAATAGAGAATTTCACTGACGATCCGGCATCGGTAACAGTATAATTTTGTGCAGCAGCAGTCAGGCTGCATACAATCGCTATTGTTATAAGTAAACTTTTCATGTTATCGGCTGTAGTTTCTTATCAATACGATAACAGCGTTAAAGGGGTTGTGTTGTTTGCAGGCCGATTACATTTTCTCATACATCTGTTGCAGTACCAGCAGGTTCTTCTTTTCCCAGGCAATTTTATCTTTTGACCAGTTGTATTTTTTGGTGACGATACCTTCCATTAATTTATATCCTTTTAATGCCTGCTCTTTGTTATAAAAACAAGCATACCAGTTCTCATCCAGGTCGCTTTCCTTTACCATAAAAATGCCACCGGCATACCATTTTATGCAGGAAGGAAAACCATAAAAAGAAATCGTCTTCTCATCCCTGCCGATATGATCGCTGTAAAACAAAATGAAAAAATGTATATAATCTTTTACCCTTTTGCTAATCTCAGCATCTGTTTCCGCTTTCTTTGAAGCAATCCTCCACAACTGGTTACTGTAGTAATAAGGATCTTCTGTTTTATTTTCATAGCGGCTTCCTTTTCCTTTAAATTTCAATTGCTTTTTCCCATCTTCCGCAGGATTAACCAGCACCAGTTCTGTCGAAGAAATCGCAGCAATCTTCAATACTTCTTTGGCCCCATTCTTATAATTCAGCGCAATGGTTTTTGCAGCATCATTGTAAGCCCATTTACCATACTGCATTTCATTGCGGGGCATTCTTATAAAAGTAGAATCTGTAGCCAGGTAAAAACTCCTGAATGGCAGCATCCCCATCGGGCTGTTGTTGTTGGCAATATTCTCCAGGTCTTCATTCAGTTCCCACCCCTGGCAAAGCAGTGCAGCAATATCTTTTTCGTTGGCAAGGCTCACCAACTTTCCTGTCTTTATCCCTAAAGTCCCTTCACTAACCGGCGCTTGCACTACCACGGCATCCTGTTTTGATTTACCGGCATCGTTGCATGCTGCAAACAAAAAAGAAGCAACAAAAACAAATATGAATATTCTTTTGACAAACTATTTTTTTAAATGTAAAATGCGTACGTCCATGGTCTAAGTCCTCATCATGGCTTGCCCTGTCTTTCGCTGCTACTCCGGCACAAAAAGCCCAGTTCCTTCCACCTCCCTTTGGGGGAGGATGGGTGGGGCCTTCACCGGGGTATCCGCTTCAGCCAGACGTATCTATGAAACTACTACATTCTTTTCAAACCAAAAACAAACCATTTGTAATAACAAAGACATTCATCACCACAGCAATGAATGTCTTTACCTGTTTTTGAAATTGATCGTTATACTTTAAATGTTTCTCTCCAGTTAAGCATACCGCCAACCAGGTTTTTGGCATTTTTAAATCCTGCCATTTCTAAAATCTGGCAAGCCTGTCCGCTCCTGTTGCCGCTTCTGCAATACACAATCACTTCATCATCTTTCCAGTCTTCAATGTCTTCCAGTTGCATGGTCTGCACTTTTCCCAATGGCACCAGCAAACCACCAATGTTGAATTCTGCATTTTCATGTGGCTCTCTCACATCAACTATTTTCAAGTCTTCGCCTGCTTCCAGCCTTGCTTTTACTTCTTCTGCTGTAATTGTATTCATTGTTATTATTTTATAGGTCGTAAATTATTTTTTTGTATCAATCGAATCTCCTGTTGGCGGCATCTTCGTATCCAGCCAGATATCCATCACCATCCCTGCTTTAATGTACATCAGGCGTTTGTTGTCATCCATATGCACCGGGTTTTGTTTAATAATGTATGCATTCATGGTATCTTTTACACCTGGGTTAACAACAAGTGCTACCAGTACACCAAGACTGTCCAGTTCTGCTTTCGCCTCGCCATACGTCATCCCGAAAAAGTCCGGGACAATGGTATTGCTTTCTTCATCCAGCCCGCCACTCAATACAAATGAAATACGGCTTCCCCATTGCACTTTGGTACCCGGTGCAACCCGAACGCCATTTTGTTGCTGTTCTAAAATATATCCTCTTGTCGCAAAATCAGCCTTAAAGGTAGTATCGCCCAATTTTAAGTGGGTGCGCTTTAAAACATCCAGTGCAAAACTTAATGGTTTGCCTTCCAGTACCGGCATTACAATCATTGGCGGAACAAAACGGTTCACCGTTAAAAATACCGTGCGGTTCACTTTTACGGTTGCATTGGCGTCCGGCAATTGTTTGATCACTGTCCCTTTTGGTAAAGAGTCGGTGTAGATAGAATCCTGTATCACCACATCAAAACCTTTACCTTCCAAAAATTTAGTGGCTTCGTTGGTATTCTTACCAGTCACTGCAGGTATGGTTAGGTAATCACCATGCTTGGTGATCCATCCCAGCAACTGCAGCGTAAAAAATATCAGTAGAATAGCCAATGCCGCTGCAGCTAAC
>CAXTPJ010000323.1:0-4759 GCA_964245855.1 uncultured Ferruginibacter sp.
ATTATTAGCAATTATACTCTGTTGGAGCATGTTGGAACACATTTTTAATTTCCCAGCGCCTGTTTATTTTTCCACCGGAGGAAAGGGTAAATCTTCCATTTTACCCTTTGGCAGTTCAAAAGCTATTTCAGGCTCTTCTGCCAAATTCCTGGTTATATCAATCTCCAAGTCATCGTACAGAAAGGCATAGCAGCTGGTGTTTTTAAACTCAACATCCTTCTTAGTTTCGATGGTTTGCTGGTGCGTTTGGCCGCTCACTTTCATGTGAGCATCCGTGACTGTTGTAAACCGCTTAAACCGCTTGCTTTTGATCGATCCAACGTAATATTTTCTACTGCTGAAATAATGCAGTAAGTTCTCCAGGCTCATAGCTTCCTTTCCTGATCTGTTTCGGTAAGCCTGTTGAAATAGTTTGTGGATGTTGTTGATACGGACAAACAAAACTTTGGTGGGATCATCAAATGTCTGGTCGAAAGTTTCAGTTCTGTTTTTTGTGATAGTGATATTTGTTACTGTCTCAACAACATAATCCCATCCATCCTCAACTTGATTTTGATTGGCCAGAAATTCCAATGTTCTCCAAAACTCACTCAACGTATCGCTGCTTCTGATAAAGCTGCTCCATCTGGTTGCCTGGCCATAACAATACTCTGTAAATTCATGCGCAGTTTGTGGCAGTATTATTTTCTCACCTATCAATTTAAAGCAGGTACATAAATGAGCATAGTTCTGCAGTATTCTCTGATTGAGCTGAACCGATGATGATTTTGTTTTTCTCCATTCACTCAGTTGATCATTGAATTGATCTTTATATTTTTCCTCAAACAAATTGCGATGTTGTAATAATTCTTCGAGCATGCTGCTCATGCCGGCCGATTCCCAGTCCTTTAGTTTCACGTACTCCCTGCTCTGTTCTTCATTGTATTGTTCAGTGCTGAAAGGTTCAATAATGCTCCTGGTTACAACGCTGTTGTCATCTGCTGTAATTAATTTCTGGCCTGTTAAAACCAGCGTGCTTACAATCTTTTGTATCTCGGTACTGTTCTTACTTCCCATCTTACCCCGGACTCTTCCTTCGCCATCGTAAGCACCCTTAATAGCCTGGAACCATTCAGGTTTTATTACCTCAATATCAAACTCATTTAGGTGGGCCGGGCAGTTACTAAACTGGCTCATGTAGAGAAAGAATGCGAAGTCAGTTCCACTGTTTAAATTGAAAGCAGCACGTTTGTAATAAAACACTGCAGATATACTTTCAGCCCATTTACTTTTACCAGAACTCGGCTCACCGAAGCCATACAGATGGGGACAGTTGTTATCGACATTGAAGATAATATCCCGGAACATTGTCAAAATCGTGTAGGCGATACCGACAGTGCCTTTTTGCTTGTAAACTATCTGCATCTGTTTAGCCCAGTCAGAATATTTTATTGGGCTTTGTCTTAGTGTGAGCGTTCTTTGATTTTCATAGGGGTCATTTCCAAATTGCTGCAGCTGTTTATACGCCTCACTGCTGGCGGGGATTAAAAAGTTTTTTTCCTTGTGTTGAATAATGCCCCACTTGTCATAATCAAACAAACCTTTTTCAGGAATGAAAGCTTTATCTACCCATGCAAAAAATCCCTGCTCCTGCCATCCTAAAAACGTGACCTCGATACAACTTGGAAATTGGTGCAGAAGATCTGTAACAATTCTTAGCCATTGATTTCTGCTGCCGTAGATCATAAAACTTCCGCCGGCGCTGACACACATTCCCTGAAACTGCTCTATACTCGGAAACACTTTAGCAGGCATGTCCACTACAACTTTTTTGTAGCCATTATCCATTTCACTTAAATACCGGCTTTCTTGTCCGGCTTCGATCCTAAACAGTGGACGAATAATGAAATTAGAAATTTCCGTTTTGCCATTTTGGCTAAATGCATAATAGCCAACCATTGGTTTCCCTTTGTGCTTACGATTGATAGGAACATATCCGCAAGTCAGGAAGGCCTCCTTCATTTCATCACTCATCCATGATGGATATTTCGTTGTCTCCAGTTCAGGATCTTCCAGATCATCATCCGCAACAACTGTATCGATGATTGATAAAAACTGGCGCTTTGTTTCAGGCGCTTTCCACTTTAACAACTTAATTACACTATCAAGATAATTGTTGCGTAAAATTTCAGAACCGATGTAACTGATCAGTTTTAAAATCTCTGACTTTGCCGTAGCTTTTGTGTGCAGATCCTCCGCAGCTTCATCCCACATTTTTTTAACTTGGTAAATGACTCCATCTTCTTGCCCGGGCTTATCCAAACATTGAATGCCATTTCTATTCAACTCTTTTGTAACCCATTCATCTGGATCATTGCCAGGGTAGTTGGCATGTTCAACCTTGATACCAGCTTTCAGAAGATCAGGGAGAGAATGAGAAAAGCTGTTTTGCCCGGCCTTATCATTATCACGCATCATAACAAGATGCGTTGTGTACTTTTTGATAAGTTTAATTTGCTCTGCAGTAAAAGATGTACCGCATGTAGCGATTGTATTTGTTAGGCCAATTCGATGCGGGCTAATGACATCTGTGTAACCTTCAACCAGGTAAGCAAACTTTTTTTCTTTGATCGATTGGATGGCGGATGACAGGCCATACAGCACAGTGCTTTTATTGTAGATTTCGCACTCAGTAGGATTGATCCATTTTGGGGCTTCCCGGGAATCTGCCGGTGATGTTTTAATGTACCGGCCGCCCATTCCTATGAACTTGCCTTTTGCATCGGTCATTGGAAATGTAATGCGGTTTCTATACCCATCGAAATTGCTGGTGTTATCCTGGCTTCTTTTAGTAATGCCTAAACTTTTTGCGGCTTCGTAGAGGTTCTTATTTACTAGCGGTGTTGAAACTGAATTCCACTGATCACCGCCCCATCCGATATTCCACAAAGTAATTGTATCATCATCAATATGCCTTTCTTTAAGCCACAATTTAACTGGGTGATCTGGCTCCAGGGCAAAAAGATTTTTCTGATATACTGGAATAACAAAATTTAAAACTTCCTCCTGTTGAGCAATGGCAGACTGTTTTATTTTGAATGCCTGTTGCTGCTCTTCGGAATAATTATGTTCTTCATGCTCTAGTTCTATATGATCGATATCTGCAATGGCCAAACAAGCTTCGTAAAAATTTACTTTCTCATGCTGCATTACAAATTTAATACTGCCACCGGCTTCACCACAGCCAAAACATTTGTAGATCCCTTTAATATCATTTACTTTAAAGCTTGGTGATTTCTCACCATGGAATGGACAGCAGGCCTCCCAGTTTGTGCCTTTCTTTTTTAGGTCACTTAGGTAATGGCCGACAACGGTACTCAACTGTACCTCTTTAATTTTCTCTATACACTCGTGGGTTAGCATTCTTTGGGATTAGTCTTTGGTATTGATTTCTTTGGAGTATTACTGATTCGATGGACTGATTAATCGAATTAGTCGATCAAATACATATCATTGGCACCCCACAACTCTTTGAGGCGCCTGTCTCGTGCAGCTTTAGAGGAAAAATTCTTTTCCAATGTCGACCATTCGGAATGGGAGTTTCCTTTGAACTTAATTCGGGGGAGGGGAGAGTCATCGGCTCGAAGAAAAGTGTAGCCGGCTTTAATCAATTTCAAATGATTAGCTTGATCCATAGTGCGTAAAGTGTTACGCCACTTTTTTTATAGTCGCTACAAAGGCTAGAAAGTTACTAAACGGTTCAATTATACCCTTTGCAGCTCCACTCTTGAAAGTGATATTTGATTGATATTCAATCAAATATCACTCTATTTTTTTGTATTTAGCCCATATTTAGCCCACATATTTTAATTCGCTTAAACAAAAGGTAAAAGCTTCTATAATGCCTTGTTTGTTCGCATTTGCTAAACCATTTTGCCTGAACAGGCGAACCATTTCTACGGTTGGTTTTAAAAAAAGATCTGCATTTGGATGCAATAAATAACCTGCGGTATAGATGATGCATTTTTCACAAACACAAGTAATTATATCCTGTAACTTCTGGCTGGTTCAAGATAATGCACATCGTTGGTTGCTACGAATGGTATATTTAATTGAGAAGAGATTAAATCCAGTTTAAATAAATATTTATTTATTGTCACCACCGAGGTAACGGCGATTGGCAGTAATATACAGACCAGCTCCAAAAGCATTTTTATATTCGCTTACTCCTTTGGTAAAGGAAGTATCAAATTCAAACTGGTTATTTAATGCATCCGGCGGCACTAAAATAAATTTTATTCCTACGGCATACTAATATCCATCTGCCTTGTATAAATGGCATTCTCCTTTTTTAGATCCGGCAAATAGCGATGAGTATGATTCGCCGTAAAAATTCAATGCTTTGGGAAGGCTGGGCAATAGAGAATTAAGATTTTGGAAACAAGAGGCACATTTCTTTTTTGATCCGCTTTGGAAAAATGAACTTGACAAAGGAGAATCGATTTTGTCGATCAATATTGTCAATCAACATTGTCAATCAACATTGTCAATCAACATTGTCAATATCCAATTCGCTAAATACTTTTTGTTTATTCATTTGCAAGGCGTTGCATTTCTCAGTCACATTTTAAACTGACGAAAAAAGTAAAAGGTCGCTCTGTAAATTTAAAGAATCAGAAAATTCCAAAAAGAGTTATAACTATCGAATGCCTTTGTCTTACCCTGAAATAGGTTGACCATTTTTTGTGATAAAATTGGGTTGATTATTAAAGTTAGCCCG
>CAXTPJ010000324.1:0-4740 GCA_964245855.1 uncultured Ferruginibacter sp.
GTATATAATGCTGAAAAATAATTTATCGCAGTGCAAAATAACAGCAATAACATCAACGAATACATCGCTTCCGGTATACTGGAGTTGTACGTATTGGGTGTTACTGATGCAGCAGAAAATGAGGGGGTTCAGCAAATGGCTGCTTTGCACCCGGTTATTCAGGAGGAAATTGAACAGATAGAAAAAGCATTGGAAGGCTACGCAGCAAAGCAGGCACCGGCGCCTGATCCAACCATCAAGCCTTTTGTAATGGCCATGATTGATTACATAGAACGGCTCAATAACGGCGAGCCTGTTTCAGTTCCTCCCATCTTAAATGAACAATCTTCAGCAGCCGATTATCAGCAATGGATTGATAGAAAAGATATTTGCCTGCCGCAAAATTTCAAAGATTTTCATGCCAGCATCATCGGTTATTCTCCCGAAGCTACCACAGCCATTGTTTGGCTGCAGCATGGCGCTCCCGGCGAAACACACCATGATGAACTGGAAAAATTCCTCATACTTGAAGGCACCTGCGACATCACCATTGGCGATACCGTTCACCAGTTAACACCGGGCAGCTATCTTTCCATTCCACTCTACCAAAACCATCATGTCAGGGTCACCTCTTCCATTCCCTGCAAAATAATTTTACAACGCATTGCTGTTGCAGCTTAAGGGGCTGTTTACACCGGTAATTTAATTTAGCTGCAGTTGCGGCTTTACGTTACAAGTCCGGCACAAGGCCTCACCGGGCTTTTCACTGCAATCCGCCAGCCCATCTGCAGTAAATCATCATTGAACAGATTAATTCAATACAATAAAAAAAGGCACAAGCCTGAACCTGTGCCTTTGAATCGTGGTTTTCCGAGTTTAGTTTGATACAGCAACTGATATGTTCAATATTCTTACATAGCGTTCGCCTTCGGCCTCCGTAGTATTATCTGCCGGCATTTCCATGTTGGCAACCATGGCGCCATGATCATGACCTCCACCCGAACTGGCAGCAACACCAGGATAATAAATGCCTTCTACATAAACGCCAAAATGATAAATACCCGGAATATTGGTGGCGTGTTCATGCAGGTGGAAAGGCCCGCCATCATGTGCTACCAGGTTACCCTGGTTATCTTTTGTAAAGGCCAGGCAACGGCCTTCTTTTTCAATGGCAGCCAGTTGCAGGGCAACATCAAATTTGCGTACCGGGGTTTGCGGGTTCCGCCTTGGCGATTCCAATTGTTTTACCAGCCTTGCTACCAATTCCGGCGATATTACTGTATCAATATCCACCGCAGGTGAAACAAACCTCACCAGCCCACGCAGGTTTTTTACGCTGCCCACATTAATATCCGGCACTACAGTAATCTTTAATTCTTCTCCTGTCCTTATGCTTACCCTTTCCGGGTGCAGGTTTAATTTTAGTGATGTACGGGCATAAATGTTCACCACTATGTTACAGGCTTCATTGTCGTTGTTGTTGGTACCGGCAGGTAAAATATCCAGCGCATGTTGCATGCCTGTAAATACATTCCTGGTGGCCAGCCTTGCCTTTGGCCTGGTGAGCAAACGGGCATACCGTTCGCCCCTGATTGGCCCTGCCGAAACCGGGAAAAGCAATTCGCCCAGTTCCGGCATCAGCATCACATCATTTTTGCGGGCTTTGTACAATATCATTAGCTCCCAGTTACCAACCCAGCAATCTTTATCAGTAGTACCTCTTTGTATCATCAACGATAAGCGGCCATTGGCCCTTTTGGCTGTAACATCCGGCGGCGTACAACAATGGTTACAATGGCCTCCACCATGTGCATGCCCACCAGCATCGCCATATAATACCTGGTCGTTGGGCCCGTGCAGCATAAACGACCAGTTCCTATCCTGGAAATCCATTCCCTGTGCGGTAATGAAAAAAGCATCGTCTGCTGAGGTAGCGGTAAAACTAAGGTGCGTATGTTCGCCTGCAAACAACTCTACCACAGGATCAAAAATGCTGGTAAAGCCAATGGCACTGGCCAGTGCATTGGAATAAAATTTATCGATGGTGCCTGCATTTTCACCATGAAAAATTTGCATGGTCGGCAAAGTTTTTCCTTTGGCTACCATAGCCGCCAGCGTTGGATAATCTACATCGGCGCCGGTTCCAAAACCCATGGCAAAAATAGCCGTACGGCTAAGACTGCCATTGGGAATGGAACTGAGGGGAGCGCCGCTGGTAAGCAGGCCGTCTGTTAAAAATGCCATGTACCGTTGTTCATCGGCAGGCAGGCCGCCGAATGGCGCTTGCACTAAAGTATTTTGTACATCCGTAAGGGCATCGGCCAAAGGAGTGCCGCCGCCCGGAGTGGTAGAGCCAATGGCAGTTTCAAAACCGGCCTTGCTGAAAGGAGTGCCATTTTTAATTAACCCATAACCCGGAGCGCCGAATACATTATTGAAATCGTTGCCAAATAAACTGCGGAACGTTTTTACGCCTGCCATTACATAGGTTGCAAGACTGGCCTGTACCGTTTCACAATCCTGTAAAAATGCCGATACGCCTCTTTTTGCTGCCTCCCATTTGGTAACGTCCGGTTCACTGGTTGTCATGGGGTCTGGTGTAACGCCCAGCATACTGCCGGTTCTGTCGAGGCCAATACCAATGATAGGAATGGTATCGTATGTGTATCCAAAAGCATTTCTAAAATCAAGGGTATCTACATTTCTTATTGGGCCGATGGCGGAGAAATCGGGCATTGGTAAGCCAGGCATGGGTGCGTTGGTGCCATAGCCCGGAGTGGTGCCAACCCATGGATATACCAAATCGTTGCGGTGATGCTGCACCTTGCCACCTGAGGTAGGGTATTCTGTTTGGTGGCCATCCATTTGCCACATGGCCCACAACCGGTCGATATTGCAATGCAGCACATAAAAGAAAGGATCAAAAGCAGAAACCGTTGCGGTGGTCATGTGGCCAACCGTATCGCCGATAAAACCATGCATGGCATTGTGCATAATATTGCCGGAAGATAAGCCCACGCCGGCTTCTACCGCTGCATGAAAGGAGTGGTAATCAGTCATAGCCATTGCCTGCCGCTGGTCGTTTACTGTGGGTAAAGCCGTTACGGTGCGCAGTTTTCTTTTTAATCCTCCTGCAGAAACCGCAGGAAACATAGTGGGCAACCGCCAGCCGGGTAAGGAGGCCGGCCACCAGGCGGGCAGTGGCGTTGTATTGGCGCCAACGCCCGGTTTATCAAAAGCAAAATAGCCGGTTTGCACCAGGTAACCGGCTGCCATGGTGCCGGATGGCCCGAGGAAAGTATCTACCGCAATGGTATCTGGAAATGTCCAGTCCCAGTAAGGCAGCATGATACCGGGAACGTACACCTGCATCTGTTTTTCGAAGGTGTATAAAAAATAGCGGTGCCAGCTTAAAAAGCTGTAGGCACCGGGGCCGCCATGGCCAAAATTAACGCCGGGCGCCCCGGGTGCAAAAGCATTCTGGATCATTTTATGAACCGCCACAAACTCATCCCATTTGCTGTATTGTGCCGCTGCTGCTGCACCAGGATTTACAATGTCTGCTTTCATTAATACGCAGGCCTTTACATAATTCTCTTTTTCAGCAGCGCTTAAAAATTTAATGTTCTTCCTTACTCCCATGACAAAAGTTTTTTGATATGAATAATAGTTAAAGACAAATACATAGTGTAACCACGGCCATGATGGCAATGGACCGGTGATGTGATGTCAATAAAATGTTGGTGTATGAAATTGCCTGTGGCTGAAGAGGAGGAAGATCTTTAACAGGAATGTTGAATAGTAAAGGGATACCAATGTACAGTATTATTTTTTATGGTTTTAGTAATGAGGATAAATAAATTGTATTTTTTAGTATGTGGTCAATACCAGTTGATGGCCGGCTTTGCTGTTGTTTCAAAAAGATGATGAGCCTACCCGGTTGCTGCCGGATAGCAGTGGAAAGCCCGGAGCTGAAGGTTTGTGCCGGGCTGGTGGCGAGGACTTGCAGCGAATAGCCGGAACCGGTAAAAAAACAACGGATAGGGATGAACAGCTCAAAATAAAATATGAGTAAGATTGAAGCAATGAAGCGGCGCATAGTGGAAATATTTGCACAATAGTTTTAGGGCAGCAATGAAAAATTTTCGGCACAATGTTTTGATACTATATTGGAAAGACCTGATAAGGCCTGATTTTAACTAACTAAAATTTATTATTATGAAATCGGAAAAATTAGTAGCAGGAATAGCAGTAGGTGTAATAGCAGCATTGATACTGATACCTAAAACCAGGAAAATGATGACGGGTGTGCTGGGGCGCATCAGCGATTCATTTAAAAATATTGCTGAAGATGCCAGTGAACTGGCAGAAAGGGGCAGCGAAAAACTAAACCTGTTTGCAGAATCAGCGCATGATTTGGCTGGGTCAGTTAAATAAATAAAATTAGAAAATGGTTTTTATGCTTTAAACAAACTTAAAATCCGAACTGAAAAACGACAACGTTTATTGCAATCAAAAACCATATTATTTTACCGATGTTAATCACGATAGCTGCCATTTGGCAGCTATTTTTTTGTTTATATTAACGTTATAAAATGAACAGGAAATTATAGCCTTTTCTTTCACTTAATTTTCACAACAAACCCAATACTGCTGCATATTTTTTGACGTATGTTTTAATGTAAAATTTTAAAAAAAAGGAGCGTAAAACATGTCAATTAAATCATTGAAAATTTTAACCATTGCTTTTGGAGGTATGTT
>CAXTPJ010000325.1:0-4695 GCA_964245855.1 uncultured Ferruginibacter sp.
TTTTCTTCCAGTGGAAGAGAATATTTTAATCTCACTTGTACTGCATACCAATGCGCATCCATGACTGCTATTAAAAAAGCCTCCCGTTTACCGGAAGGCTTTGTCAGTATATTGTACATTACAAAACAACTGTTAACCTTCCGCTGTGGCGGTGTGCTTGATGGTTGTCTTGATATGTTTAATGATGATCATTGTTGCCCGAAAATAATGAGTAATTGCTAATTCGCCAAATGGTTGTGTGGTTTTAAATTAATTGCATCTTGGCAACCTTTGGATCAACCTCTACTGTATCATGTTCAAAATTTAATTTGATGCGCCATTTTTGTAAAGTGGCAGCACCCAAAATTGCCTCTTCACTCAATCCAGGGACTACAAAAAATTCATCGCTTAATAAAATGTCATGAATATAAAAGTCAAGTGTTATCCTTTCCTTAATTTCTATAAAATGTCCTTCGCTTGCAGTAGAGATCAATCTTGTTCTTCCTAAACTTTCAGTTTTACAAAACTCTTTTATAAATTCAGGATTGATGCAGGATAGATTGGCGCCGCTATCAAATAAGGTGTACAACGTTTTTTCTCCTTTGGATCCTGCATATAAAAGTGGTAGTTTAATAACTGACATAGTTTTACATTTTCATAAAGATAATTAATTGTTACCTTGAGAAAGCCATCGTAATGGCTACAGCTTGCCTTTCAATATTTCCTCTACTACACCCGGATCCAGCAATGTGCTGGTATCGCCGAGATTGGCGGTTTCTCCTTCTGCTACTTTTCTCAATATCCTGCGCATGATCTTGCCGCTTCTTGTTTTTGGCAGCCCGCTTACAAACTGTATTTTATCCGGCTTGGCAATGGCGCCGATGATCCTGGTTACGGTGTGCAATATGTCTTTGCGGTTGAGCGAATCATCTTCATTTTTGCCATTGTAAATTACATAGGCATAAATGCCCTGTCCTTTAATGTCGTGCGGATAGCCCACTACCGCACTCTCCACTACACCGGCGTGCATGTTGATGGCGTTCTCCACTTCGGCGGTGCCAATGCGGTGACCGCTTACATTCAGCACATCATCTACCCTGCCGGTAATACGGTATTGGCCGTTCTCATCTTTTAAGGCACCGTCACCGGTGAAATATAAATTTTCGTAGGTGGCAAAATAATTGGTGCGGCAACGTTCATGATCACCCCAGGTAGTTCTCAGTATTCCCGGCCAGGGGGCTTTAATGCACAAATTGCCGGTGGTCACCAATTCCCCTCCTTCGGAGGGGCTGGGGGAGGCCTCTTTACCATTTTCGTCCACCAATACAGGTTGTATGCCCGGTAGCGGTAATGTTGCCCAACTTGGTTTTGCAGGTGTAATGCCGGCCAGGTTAGAGATCAGGATGCCGCCGGTTTCTGTCTGCCACCAGGTATCAACAATAGGACAATTTTTTTTGCCGATATTTTCATCGTACCAATGCCACGCTTCTTCATTGATGGGTTCACCAACGGTGCCGAGTGTACGCAAACTGGAGAGGTCTTTATTGTTAAGCCGATCTAATCCGAAGCCCATGAGGCTGCGAATGGCTGTTGGTGCGGTGTACAGGATGTTCACTTTGTGCTTGTCTACCACATCCCAAAATCTTCCGGCATCAGGATAAGTGGGGATGCCCTCAAACATCAATGAAGTGGCGCCGGCAGCCAGCGGCCCGTAAACGATATAGCTATGCCCGGTTATCCAGCCGATATCGGCAGTGCAAAAATGAACCTGCCCCGGTTGGTATTGAAACACATTTACAAAAGTATAGGTTGCCCAGACCATGTAGCCGGCAACGGTATGCACCACGCCTTTTGGTTTCCCGGTGCTGCCGCTGGTGTACAAAATAAACAGCGGGTCTTCCGCATCCATTTCTTCTGCAGGAAAACTCACCACACCATCTTTTTCAACCTGGCCTTCGGCAAATTCCATTTCATCTTCCCACCAAATATCCCGGCCTTTGATCATGGAAACCGGTGTCCTGGTCCGGGTATAAACAATTACTTTCTTTACCGTTTTGTTACCAATCAAGGCATCGTCGATCACATTTTTCAGGGGGATCACTTTTTCGCCACGGTAGGCACCATCGCAGGTTACAATAAATTCGGCGCCGGCATCTTCCAAACGGTCGGCTATGCTTTGTGCACTAAAGCCACCAAATATCACGCTATGGATAGCGCCAATTCTTGCACAGCCAAGCACTGCATACGCCAGCTCAGGCACCATGCCCATATAGATACAAACCCGGTCACCTTTTTTTACGCCGTTGTTTTTTAATACCTGTGCAAACTGGCAAACCCTTTTGTGTAAGCGTGCATACGTTACCGTTCTAACCCTTTCTTCAGGGTTGTTGGGTTCCCAAATAAAAGCCGGTTCGTCAGCCTTTGTGGCCAAGTGGCGATCAATACAATTTTCTGTGATGTTCAGTTTGCCACCTGCAAACCATTCTATTGTCGGGTCTTTAAAATTCCAGTTGAGAACGGTATCCCATTTTTTCCTCCACTCAAAATTGGCTGCTATATCTGCCCAAAATTCTTCCGGCTGGTCAACGCTTTTTTGATATGCAACTTTGTAATCGTCATGCGATTTTATCTGAAAGGGATATGACATAGCAACTATTATTTTTCTTTGCCGCCAAATTAATATATTTATACCAATTACTCCTGTCAAACGATTGACTTAAATACAATTATGCTATATGGCTGCTGAAACAAAAGGGATAGGTAAAGTTATTTTTTCTTCCTCGCTTGGTACTTTAATTGAATGGTACGATTTCTACATTTTTGGAATGCTGGCCAAGACAATCTCTGCAGAATTTTTTCCTGAAGGAAATGATACCGCTGCCTTGTTGAGTACGCTGGCCATTTTTGCAGCCGGTTTTTTGGTCCGTCCGTTTGGAGCTTTGGTATTTGGAAGATTGGGTGATCTCATCGGAAGAAAATCTACTTTTTTACTAACGCTGGTATTGATGGGCAGTTCAACTTTTTTAATTGGGTTGGTTCCGGCTTATAAAAGCATTGGCATTGCAGCGCCCTTGCTGGTGTTGCTGCTGCGTTTGATACAGGGACTTGCATTGGGCGGCGAGTATGGCGGCGCTGCAACTTATGTAGCTGAACATGCACCGGCCGGCCGCCGTGGTTATTTTACCGCATGGATACAAACCACGGCCACACTGGGTTTGTTTGTTGCGCTGGGCGTAATCATGGCGGTAAAATCAAGCATGAGCGATGCATTGTTTACTGCTGAATGGGGCGGCTGGCGTTATCCTTTCTGGATCTCTATTTTGCTGGTAGGCATATCCGTTTATATCCGGTTGAAGATGGAAGAATCGCCGTTGTTTGCCAAACTGAAACAGGAAAAGAAAACATCTGTTAATCCATTGAAAGAAAGTTTTGGGCACAAGGCAAATTTTAAAATGGTACTGCTGGCGTTGTTTGGTGCAGTAATGGGACAGGGCGTAATCTGGTACACCGGCCAGTTTTATGCACAATCATTTTTAGAAAATACGGTGAAGATCGAATTCATGCAGAACCGGGAAATATTGTTGTGGGGCATTGCCCTGGCAACGCCTTTCTTTTTATTCTTCGGATGGCTGAGCGATAAATTTGGAAGAAAATGGATCATGCTGTTGGGTATGTTGCTGGGCGTAATTTTTTACCGCCCAATTTTTGGAACGATGCTGAAAGATACCAATGCAAAAGAGTGGGTAGAGAAAGATAATGGAAGGTTAAAGGTTGATGTTCATAACAAAGTATTTAAACAGGATACGATACTTACGGCAAATGGAATTTACATAGTTAAGCACCAGGAGAATAAATGGGTTTATAATGCGATAAGATTTACCGAAAAAAGGAATGACTCTGTAAAATTTATTGGCACTTTATATCCTCCGCTCAGTGGACTTGGACCTACAACAATTGATGAATTAAAAGCATTGAAAATACCCGATACAAAGCCAGTATATTCAGCTATAATTTTACCTTCTCCGCTAAAATGGAAATTTGTTTTTTTGATCTGGATCATGATCGTTTTTGTTACCATGGTGTATGGGCCGGTGGCTGCATTTTTGGTTGAACTGTTCCCTACCAAGATCCGCTACACTTCTATGAGTTTACCGTATCATATTGGCAACGGTGTATTCGGAGGATTGGTGCCGTTTATTGCAACGCTGCTGTCAACCACTTTTGTAAATGATCCATTAGTAGGGTTGTGGTATCCGATCGGGGTGGCAGCTTTGTGTTTTGTGATCGGGGCTTTGTACCTGAATAATAAGGTTGATGAAAATGTGAATGATTAATTTGAGTTTACACCTTTTAAAAGGTGTAAACTTTAAATCATGGAGAACCAAAACTCAAAATATGAACAAGCTAAAAAGAATAATGGGTGTTGTATGGATGCTGATTGCTCCAGTTGTGATCTTCTTCCTGGTGGCCGGCGCCATCAATAACATCAGCAGCACCGGCACAAAAGATATCAATAAACCCATTCCCTGGATCATCATTATTTCCATCTTTACACCCATTGCTGTTGGGCTGATGATTTTTGGTTATTATAGTTTGAGAGGCGAGTATGATAAATTGCCGGAGAGTTCGGAAGAGATTTAGTTTTTGATGAAAGACAAAATGCATTAATCAACAATCTTGCTGATTGTATAAAATAATTAGTGCATTTTGTCTTTC
>CAXTPJ010000326.1:0-4689 GCA_964245855.1 uncultured Ferruginibacter sp.
CCCCAACAGTGGGCGTAGCACCATTTGAATTTTCAAAAGATTCCGGTATATCTTACCGGCCGGCCGATTCATTCATTAATTTAAAAGCCCGCAGTTACCCAATCAGGGTGCGTGATGCAGTAGGTTGTACTTTTGATTTTAACGTACCTGTTGGAATTGGTACAGGTGTAACAGCTTCTGCAACTACTGTAAATGCAGCATGTGCTACTGCCAGTACTGGTAAAATATTTGTAAAAGGCCTGCTTGGTGTGCCACCTTTCAATTACTCAAATGATTCAGGGTTAAATTTTAAGGCTGCCGATTCTTTTGTAAACTTATTGCCGGGCAGGTACCCTGTAAGGGTGATCGATGCAGTGGGATGTACTTTTGATTTTAATGTTACTGTAGGCTTCAATCCAGGTATTTCGGCAAGTTTTGTAAAAATAAATGCTTCCTGTTTGGGGGTAAGCAATGGCCAGATCGTTGTTACACCAACGGCAGGCATAGCACCATTCTCTTTCTCAAAAGATTTGGGAGTAACATATCAGTCGTTGGATACCTTTAAAGGGCTCGCCTCCGGCAATTATGCTATCCAGATAAGGGATGCTGTTGGTTGCCTGTACAATTCCCCAACACAGGTTGTTGGAAATAATCCTGGCGTCACGGCCGCTTACCGTTCAGTCAATGCAGCCTGTGCCGGATCTTCAACAGGTGCTATAGTAGTTACACCAGCATCCGGTACGGCAATTTTCAGGTACTCGATCGACAATGGGGTTACTTATCAATACGACAGCGTTTTCCGTAACCTGAGGGCGGGTGCATACAATATCAATATAGTAGATACTGCAGGTTGTATCCTTAATTCACCGGTACAGAATGTTGCTAACAACCCTGGGGTATTAACCGGTCCATTCACCATTCAGAATTCTTCTTGCGCCAGTGTACCAAACGGTGGCATAACAGTAAATGTAACAGCAGGTATTGCGCCTTTCACTTACGCTATCAACCTGCCTTCGGTTACGCCGCAGCCTACCAACCAGTTTACAGGCTTATTGTCCGGAAGCTATAACATCACCATTTCTGATAGTGCCGGATGTTCAGCCAGTATTGCGGTTGTGGTAGGCAACAATCCAAAAATCAAAATTGATTCTTTAAATATTGTAAGGCCAACCTGTAACGGCCTGCAGGATGGAACCATTGTTGTCAACGCCTCCCTTGGCGTAGCGCCATATCAATATGCCATAGATACCCGTGCATACGGAAACAGCAAGACTATAACAACTGTTGGTGCGGGTGTACATATCCTGCATGTAAAAGATGCTAATAGCTGTGTGATTGATTCTTCGATCACTATTACTGAACCGGCCACATTAAGTACTTTGTTAGTAGGTACAACAAAATCAACCTGTTCCGGTACTGCTGATGGGCAGATAGTTGTAAGCGCTGCCGGCGGTACTACACCTTATCAATATACACTTGCTGCAGGTAGTGCCACCGGTTACCAAACCACGCCTGCATTCCCTGTTGTTGCGGGTGCCTATACAGTAACCACACAGGATGCCAAAGGATGTACAGCAAGTGTGAATGTAAGAGTTGATTCTGTATTTACTATGTTCCTCGATTTGGGTGCAGACAGTACGATCTGCTCCGGTAAAAGCTATACTTTCCAACCGGTTACCAATGCAGAAACAAGTGTATTTGCCTACACACCAGCCGCATCTATCAGTGATGCTACTGTTAAAAACGCTGTAGCTACACCCACTGCACCTACTAAATACCACCTGACGGCTAAATGGGGTATCTGTACGCTTTCTGATAGTATAACCATTGGTGTATTGCGCAGACCAATTGCCAATGCCGGCTCGGATGTGGTAATTTGTCATGATACAACAACTGTTTTAACTGCTTCTGCAACCAATCTTTCCGGAACAGTCAATTATTCCTGGAGCCCGGCTAACCTGATTGACGGAAAGGCTGATACTACTGTTGTTATCGCAAGACCGGATACAGCTTTAACTGTTTATACTGTTACCGTAACGGATAATTATGGTTGTAATTTTGCCGAAACAGACCAGGTGCTGGTAACCATGCTGCCACCGGTATTTGCTTTTGCAGGAAATGATACCAATGCGGTACTTACTGTTCCGCATCAATTGACTGCTACCGGTGCTGGTGTTGGCGGAACTTATCACTGGACTTATCCATCAGGTGTTAGCCTTTCTAATCCTAATATCAGCAGTCCAACAGCTATCTTCCAGTTTGTGCCGCAGCCGGGATCTTATCATCCTGAAAACAATCTTTACACTTTAACTGTATTGGCCACTAACCAGGCAGGTTGCCAGCAAACAGATACCATCAAGATCAATGTATTCATCGGGCCTGAATATTACGTTCCCAATGCCTTTACGCCTAATGGTGATGGAAACAATGATGTGTTCAGGGCGATACAAGTTGGAATGAGCAGTACTGAGTATTTCAGAATATATAACCGCTATGGTGAGCTGGTATTCCAAACCAACCGTTTTATGGATGGATGGGATGGGACCTTTAAAGGTAAACCTCAATTGAATGGAGCCTATGTTTGGGTGATTAAAGGAAAGAACAGGAACGGCGTAACAATTGAGAAGAAAGGTACAGTGATGTTGTTGAGATAAGGATTCGATAAATGATATTTTGATCCCGGAGTTACAGGCTCCGGGATTTTTATTTGGACAATTTTAATGAGAATGTTTGAAAGAAAAGAATTTCAGCAGTTGTGTAATGAGGAATACAGGAAAATAAATGTTTGTATTTATACCTTTTCAAACCTGATTTTTTAAAATAAGAAAGAGGCAAAAAGTATTAAACAAATGCTTGAAGAAATTTAGCAAAGCTATCCGCATATTTTTCGAATTCCCAAATCCCTTGTCCATGGAGGCTTATATAAATTGGTGTATTGCCTTCATGTATTGCTGCAATATCAATACAGAACGAATCGCCTCCGTCATTTCCTATTACAACAAAGTTTTTAGGCCAATCAATAAATGTTTCTTTCTTTTTTTTGTCGTAACTACAACCCCGCTGTGCTTCAATCAATTCGTTTGCTCCATATAAGCAAAGTCCATTTACTAATTTCTTACTGTCAATACAAACCCGTAAAGGAGAATAGTTGCAGAGAAAAAGTAAATATATTCCAGGTAGTTGCCACTTTTTTTTAATCTCAAGTATATTTTGTTCATCTGCTACCACTAACCAATTCGATGGATTAGCCGGGTATTGGTTTTGTTTCCTGAGTTTTGCTAGTTTTTTGTCAGGTTTTGATACCAGTTTTTCAAATGCTGTTGTTGGATTTGCTGTTGACGGATGAACCACCGGTTTTGTAAAACCTATGCCATCAGGACAACGGCTTTGCTGCCATACGATTATTGCTGTAATTTGCAGATCGGTTACTTTCCTATAGCTGGGGTCAACTGGTAAATTCTCGTCAAACGGTTGCTTGCTAAATATTGCAATACTCTTGATGGCTTTGGCTTTTACTTCTAACAAACAATTTTCTGTTGTAATTAATTTGATAAGTGTAGGGTAACTTTCTTTTCCTTTGGTTTTAAGTAATCCATCTATTGCCCAGTAGTTTAGCGCCGTATTGTAATAGCCCATTCAAAAAAGGCAGCATACTTAATTTCCTTCTCAAGCACCAGGTCAATGAGGTCTGTCATCAGTAAATTTCGCCAGTGTAT
This sequence comes from uncultured Ferruginibacter sp., assembly GCA_964245855.1. Taxonomy (GTDB): domain Bacteria; phylum Bacteroidota; class Bacteroidia; order Chitinophagales; family Chitinophagaceae; genus Ferruginibacter. Next base: position 3,696 of record CAXTPJ010000326.1, read on the forward strand.
TATACGGCCTTGCCCGGTATATTCAGTATATTAATGACGGTTTCTCTTTCTACCTCTGCGTAAGTTTTTATCAACTTATCTTTTAAACCCGAAAATTTGATTCCGTTTGTTTCTGCAAACAATTGTTGCCTCAGTTGAGTGATGGAATTAGTTTTCATAAATAAGCTGAAGGTGATACTCTATGTTATGGAGTTTGTACAGGTTTAAAAAATGCTTTTATACCTGATTAAATGGTGAATATAAATGGTTAAAAGAAGTTTCCATTAAATTAATTCTGCAATTACATTCGTTATTCAACTTTTATTATAAACCAGTTTGAAAGGGCTGTTTTGTTTTCTCTGTTATTTTTGTTTCGATAAAATAAATGGATACGTATTGTATGGTATCCAATCTTATAAAGCATTCCCCGAAAATGGCTGCTTGAATGATGTGTTTGTTTTTTGAAAAAGATTTGGTCTTCCATCCCCGGAAGACATCCAGTCAACCGAGCATCTGTCGCTGCGATAGATAATGCTGTCGGTGGAATAATATATTTCCATTTCAGGAGGTAATCTTAACAGAGTATGTAAAATTGGATTTAATACACCTGCAATTTCTATGGCATAATTGGTAAGGTTATTAATCTCAAGTGATACTGTTACTGAAATGATTTTGTGTTGTGTGATAGACAGATGAATCTGTACTAATAAGCAATGTATTTATTTGTGCGTAGTTACTATTTTAAAAGCAATAGGAAAAGGAAGGTTAATAGAGATATCTTTTATTCATGGTAATGGTAAACCGGTTTTCAATATCAAATTGTGCCTGATCATTACTTACTGTGTAACACCTGTCATGTCCATAGCGATTTATTTGTAAACAATATTTTCATCGAAATAGTCTGGATTAAAAAACTGGATAACAGCAGGCTTATTCATAAAACAGGTTAAATACTTTAAGTAATACCCTTTATAAAAAATAAATAGTCCAATATTTGCATATTGGATTATTTTGA
>CAXTPJ010000327.1:0-4686 GCA_964245855.1 uncultured Ferruginibacter sp.
TGCCGGGTTTTTCTATGGTGAAAAAAAAAGTAGCATCCCTGGATGCCGGGGTTTTACTCATATATTATTGGATGGTTGAAAGAGGCTTATAGTACTGTATATTATCTGATCCTGATTGTGCACTGCAGGTAAAGCTATGCTGTTTTAAAATGGGGGCATCAACGCCCTCTCCTATTATTAATTGCCCGTTGGTAATTACCCGGGCTTCATCCCATAATTTTTCATCAATAAAAGATTGCAGCAACCGGGCGCCCCCTTCTACTAAAATACTCTGTATGTTAAGTTCATGAAGCTTGCTGAGCATGGCTGGGATAGCAGTTTGCCCTTTCTCTATTTTGATATAAGTAAGTGCATCCTTTTCAGCCTGGCTAACATAATTGAAAACAATGGTTGGTTCTTTTCCTGATAACAACTGATGTGTGGCAGGAATTTTTAAACTTCCATCAATTACTATTCTTACCGGGCTTCGGCCAGGCCATAACCGGGTGGTTAAAGATGGATCATCATGCAAAGCAGTTGCAGTACCTATCATAATACCTGCTTCCTCACTTCGCCACTTATGCACCAGCCTGTTGGATATTTCATTAGTTATAAATACTCTTGACCGATCAGCCTTCGCAATTTTATGATCTTCGCTTTGTGCCCATTTTAAAATAATGTATGGCCTTGATTGCCGGTGGTAAGTAAAAAATCTTTTATTCAGTTCGATGGCTTCCTTTTCCAGCACACCGGAAATAACTGTTATACCTGCCCCTATCAGTTTATCAATGCCTTTCCCATTCACTTCTTCATAACTGTCCCGGCAACCGATTACTACTGTTGGTATTTTCATCTTGATGATGAGATCGGCACAGGGCGGTGTTTTACCAAAATGAGCGCAGGGTTCCAGCGAAACGTATAAGGTACTTTTTTCTATCAGCAAATGATTTTCCGGTAATACACTGTTGATACAGTTTACTTCTGCATGTGCATTACCATATTGCTCGTGATATCCTTCTCCAATAATAATATTATTGTACACCAACACAGCGCCCACCATTGGATTGGGGGCTACCTTACCGGCGCCGTTTAAAGCCAGTTGAAAGCAGCGTTGCATATATGTTTCATGTAAAGACATTCCATCAAAAATAAGGATGAAAAAATAAACTAAGTTTGTCAGGATGACAATCGATGATATTTACCGGCAATACCAGCAGGAATTACAAACAATTTACAGCCGCCAGGAAGCGGCCATTGTAACTGATTGGGTATTTGAGAGCAAGGCATTGGCAAAACGTTCCGATATACTAAAAAACCCTCAGCTCGAATTAAGCGCAGATATGCTTGCTTTGCTCAACATAGCATTGCAGGAACTTTTGCAGTATAAGCCGGTACAATATGTTTTGGGAGAAGCCTGGTTTTACCACCTCAAATTTAAAGTAGATAAAAATGTGTTGATACCCAGGCCGGAAACGGAAGAACTGGTACAATGGATATTGGATGATCATTTGAAAAATTCATCCGGGCATATTTCTATTATAGATATTGGAACGGGGAGCGGTTGCATACCGGTTGCGCTAAAGAAAAACTTACCGGCAGCGCCAATAACAGCCATTGATATCAGCGGTAGGGCATTGGCTGTTGCAAAAGAAAATGCTGCCTTGAATAATGTATTAGTTGAATTCTATCAACTGGATTTTTTATCTGAAAACAATCGGAAAACCCTGCCAACATTTGACATCATCGTTAGTAACCCGCCTTACATTCCTGCAACAGAAAAAAATAACTTAGCCGTAAACGTTACTGCGTTTGAACCGGGTAATGCGTTGTTTGTACCGGATGAATCACCATTTATATTTTATGAGCAGATCGCTGCTTTTGCAAAAAGCCATTTAAAAGAAAATGGAAAGGTGTATGTAGAGATACACCAACACTACGGAGCAGCAACCGCTGCTGTATTTGAAAAAACATTCAGAGATGTAACCGTGAAAAAAGACCTACTGGAAAACGACCGGATGATAAAAGCTACTCGTTTCCTGTAACGGTGGCGGATGTGGTAGCGCCCAAATGCCTGGCCACTTTCATGATCTTTACCACTTCGCCCCACTGGGCAGAAGAGTCTGCATTGATCACAATAGCCGGCTTAATACTATCGCCTTCATGAATGTATTTTTTCAATGCAGCTTCAAGCGAATCAGTAATTATTTTTTTAGACCCGATGTAAATATTTTTTCCTTTATCAACACTCACCACCACACTCTGCTTTGCCTTGGTATCACTCTTTGCCCTCGGCACACTCATCTTGATCACATTCGGATTGGCCAGGGTAGAGATCATTAAAAAGAACATGAGCAGGATAAATAAAATATCATTCAGCGGACCGGTATCCACTTCATCATGACTTTCCCTTAATTTATTTCTTCTTAATGCCATTACGAATGATGAATTGTGATTGTTGAGTGATGAATTGCGTTATCAATTTAATGCTTGCCTTACACCCCTTCAGGGGATTGGGGCTTACCTTGTTGGTTCCTGCAAAATATCTATGAATTCGCTGCTGGCTGCTTCCATTCGGTTGGCAGTCCTGTTGATCTGTGTATCCAGGTAGCTATAACCCAAATAAGCCAGCATACCAATGATCAACCCACTGGCAGAAGTGATCAGTTTAATGTACATCGCATCTGCAATCTGGCTTACAGATGGATTGCTGATGGTAGCAAATTCTTTCAGTAACAACACTAACCCAACAATGGTTCCTACAAAACCGAACAACGGTGCAATACGGGAGATAACGGATAAGATGGTAAGGTTGCGTTCCATTTTATACATCTCCAGTTTGCCAACATTCTCCATGCTGTTTTCAATGGCATCAATTGGCTTACCAATTCTTTGCAATCCTTTATCGATCATTCTTGCCACCGGATTATCCGTATTTTTTGCCAGGCTACGGGCTGCTGATACATTACCGCTAATGATATTATCACGGATGATGCTCATGAAATTGTTATCAATTTTACCGGCCTTTTTTACCACCATCAACCGTTCAATAAAAAAGAATACTGCCAGTGCAAACAGTATACCCAAAGGGATCATCAAAGGGCCGCCTTTACTTAACAAACTCCAGACAGATTCTACCTGTGCAGTTGCATTCACGGATGTGTTCACGGTATCTACCTGCAAAAAAATATCAAACATGCATTTTCGATTTAGGCAAAAGTAATAGTTTCTGTTTTTTGTTGGCAGATAATAATACCAACAGATGTGCAATATGGATTTGAAAAAGGGAAAGATGATTTTATGCTGGATAAAAAATTGTTAATTGTATTTTTTTTTTTTTTTATTTTTTCAATACTTGCTGTAAAAAACTTAGCTGTTACTGTAGCGGAGTATGTAATCTGTATACGATGATTGACGACCAAACTCCTTTCGCCAATTTTATATAAATTAATAGAGTGCCTCCACAGCCGGCAGGCTGCGTTACTGAAACGCCACTGCTTTCGCTTCTTTCAAAAAATATGCTTCGCATTTTTGAATTACGCCTTTGGCGTAACCGAAGCGAAAGAGGTGGCTTATTCAGTAACTGGTGAAGATTAAATACAACCAAATGAAGAAGCCGCAATGAAAAACTTCAGCACAAGTGAGTGACACAACGATGTTGAGATATGCTGTGAAGCCCACAACAAAAATAAATTTACTATCAGCTTTTTCAATAACACAAAAGCCCTGTTACCAGGGCTTTTGATCAATTTATTTTCTTTTGATTATTTCTTTTCCAGTTGTGTCATGGCCATCAACTGTTTCATGGTTTTATCCATTCCATCTGCACTGCCATCTAAGAAGATTACATTGCCTTTGCCATATTCAGCAAAGTTTTTAATGGCTTCCGTCCACATACTAAATAAAATCACATTGGTATCCAGGTTGGCCTGCTTCATTTGTTCAGCGGCCTGGCTCATACCTTTAGCAACTTCTTCTCTAAACAATGCCACACCTTGTCCACGCAACTGTGCTGCCTGCCTTTCTGCTTCGGCTGCAATTTTAATGGCATTACCTTCTGCTTCGGCTGCTTTGGTTTTGGTAATTAACAACGCCTGTCCTTCGTTTTCAGCCGCTGCCTTCAGGTTGTTACTGGCCACTACTTTGCTCATGCTGTTGATGATGGCTTCATCAAAGGTTATGTCGTTGATCTGCAAGTCCTGCAAATGATAGCCCCAACTTTCCAGTTGCATATCTACCTGCTCTTTTACATTCTCCACAATATCCCTTCTTACATTTAATACTTCTGCCTGGCGCTTAGTTGAAACAAATGCACGGATGCTGCCTTCCACCGTACGGATCAATGCCTGCATCAAATCTTTATCGCTGATGAATTTGAATGCCACATTCTTGATCGTCTCCTCTTCCATATTCAATACAGAATACAACAGCATCGACTTAAAATATACATTGGCCTGGTCGATGGTTACTGCCTGAAACTCCAGCTCTACCGATCGGTTTTGAACACTTACCCTTTTGTATATCTGGTCTAAAAAAGGTACTTTAAAATTCAGTCCCGGGCGTTTAATGCCATGGTATTTTCCCAACCGGGTAATTACACCGATGGTACCCTGGTTAATGGTGAAAAGGCCACCAGCCACCACTGCAAGAACAGGTATCAACCACCATAAAAATTTCAAGTCTTCCATTGTTATAATAATTTAGAAAATG
>CAXTPJ010000328.1:0-4682 GCA_964245855.1 uncultured Ferruginibacter sp.
AAAAATGAGTTGGGCAGAAAGACCGGGAAAGGGTTCTATGAATACCCCTAACCCTTAAAGGGGAAAATGAAAAATACAATATGATGCAAAGCACAGATAACAAGATTAGTACCCCTTTAGGGGATAGGGGCAAGGTATTAGTTACAGGTGGTTCGGGGTTGGTTGGTAAGGAATTGATTACGCAATTATTGGCGAAGGGTGAGAACGTGGTGGCCATTTATAACAAAACTGCACTGGCTGAATTTAATTCTCCCCTTCTGCAGCAGTTTCATTGTAATATTTTAGATGTAGTTGGCCTGGAAGAGATCATGCAGGAGCAGCAGTTACAGCAGGTATATCACTGCGCTGCTATCGTTACTTTTAATCCGGCCAGGAAAAAAGAATTGTTCAAAATAAATATTGAAGGCACGGCAAATGTGGTGAACGCCGCCATTAATGCCGGTGTAAAAAAACTGGTGCATGTAAGTTCTGTTGCGGCTTTGGGAAGGATCAGGGAAGATGAACCCATCACTGAAAAAATGAACTGGACAGAAGAAACCAGCAACAGCAATTATGGCAAAAGCAAATACCTGGGCGAACTGGAAGTATGGCGTGGCATCGGCGAAGGGCTGGAAGCAGTGATTGTAAACCCAACCATGATTTTAGGTGATGGCGATTGGGAAGCTGGCAGTTCAAAAATATTCAAAAGTGTGTACGATGAATTTCCCTGGTACAGTGAAGGCGTTACGGGTTTTGTTGATGTAAGGGATGTTGCCCGTGCTATGATTGAATTGATGGAAAGCGATATCAGCAGCGAACGCTTTATCATCAGCGCAGAAAACAAAACTTATAAAGAGTTATTTACACAGATAGCCAAAGCATTCAATAAAAAGCCACCGCATAAAGAAGTAACACCGTTGATTGCTAAAATTGTGTGGCGGCTGGAAACTTTTAAAAGCATCTTTACCGGTAACGATCCGTTGGTAACAAAAGAGACTGCTGCCACCGCTTTGGCAAAAGTATATTTTGATAATAGCAAGCTTACTACACAGTTACCCGGTTTTATCTACACCAACCTGCAGGAAACCATTGCAAATACCTGCCACCTGCTACAACAAAAACTTAACAAACGTTAATGTACTTTCGCCCGGCCTTTCAGGCATGTAATTTGAAAAAATCACCGCATGAAAAAAATCGTTGCCTCATTAGCCTTGTCGTTTGTATCAATACTTGCCTTTGCACAAAACACCAACTTTACTATCAGCGGTAAAATAATAGATGCAGTTACCAAGGCGCCGTTGCAGGCTGCCTCTGTGTTTGCACAAAACACTACCATGGGTACCACCACCAATACGGAAGGTATTTTTACTTTGCATTTGCCTTACGGCGGTTATGATATGGTGGTAACTTTTACCGGTTATGAAACTGTTTCAAGAAGGATCAGCACGCCGGATGCTGACGATAAAAACATAGTGATAGAACTAAAACAAAAAGAAAAGGCGATGGAAGAAATTGCCATTACTTCCAGCAACGAAGTAAAAGATGGCTGGGAAAAATATGGTGATTTTTTTACTGAAAACTTTATCGGTAAAACCGCCAACAGCAAATTGTGTGTGATAAAAAATAAAGAAGCGCTGAAGTTTTATTTCTCAAAGAAAAGGAACCGGTTGAAAGTATTATGTCCTGATCCGTTGTTGATTGAAAACCCATCATTGGGTTATAAAATAAAATACACGCTGGATTCTTTTACGTATGATTACGGCACATTGGCCAGCACCTTCACCGGCTATCCTTTGTTTGAAGAAATGCAGCCTGCTGATTCTATACAAAGCAGTATGTGGAAGGCAAACAGGATGGTAGCGTACAAAGGTTCCATCTTACATTTTATGCGGAGTGTGTACCATAAAAATTTACAGGAAGAAGGTTTTGAAGTTCAGTTGATTGGCAAGTTCAATGGATTGGACACCGCTATTAAAGTAGCGAACTTTTATGCAGCGTTGAACTATGAAAAAGATGACAGCACCAAAGTGATCGAGATATCGCCTAACCAGCCGGACATTGCAGTGCTGTACAAAAATGAAATGCCCGAAGCTGCTTACAGCAAACTCAATGATGATGCGCCAACCAAGTTTGAATTGTCTTTTTTAAATGTTGCCGCCAGTCAAACCATTGGCATTGAGCAAAATGGTTTTTACTTCAATCAAAATGATATCATCATGAACGGATACTGGAGTTGGGAAAAAACCGGCGATATGCTGCCGTATGATTTTAAGCCGGAATGATATTATGCAAATGTGAAAATGATGCAGGTGTGCAAATAAAATTTACTGAACCTGTTTGTGATTCTTATAACGATTGAACCAGCAAGCCAATGATGCCATGAAAATATATAGATGAACGGAGCGTCGCCAATGCTGTCGCCATGAAAAACATTAGTTGATAACAATATCTTTTTAAACCATGGCCTATTGACCATGGACCATTGGCCATCGGCCATCCTTACTCATTCATCACCTTCTTCCATAACTCAGGAATTCTTTTGATCCATACAAACTCTCTTCTTGCAATGCCTACTTCCTGCGCCGGTGCACCGAGGTAAGTTTTGTTGCCTTCAATAGAGGAGGCGATGGCGCTTCTGCCAAGCAGCGTAGCGTTTTCACCAACGGTGAGTGTTTTGTTGATGGCAACCTGTCCCCATAAAGTAACACCATCTTTTATATCAGTGCAGCCACCAACAATTACCTGCGCTGCAAACAAACAATTTTTGCCAATCACTGTGTCGTGGCCAATGTGTACCATGTTATCAAACTTGGTTCCTTCACCAATGATGGTATCAGCACTCACTCCCCTGTCGATGGTACAGTTGGCGCCGATCTCTGCAAAATCTTTTATCACTACCCTGCCGCAACTGGGCATTTTTTTATACCACAAGTCCCGGTTCTTTTTTCCATTGTAATAAAATGCATCGCTGCCAATAACAGTGCCCGCCTGTATTACAACGTTATTGCCAATGATACAATTATCGAGGATGCTTACGTTTGGATGAATGATACAGTTGTTGCCGATGCGGACATTGTTGCCAATAAAAGCCGTGGGATAAATGAAGGTATTTTCGCCAACGATCAATGAATCGCTGATGGTTTTTGTTGATGGCGTAAACGGGTTAAAGTGGTTTACAATTTTGCAATAGGCTTCAAAAGGATTGGTTGTTACAAGCAGCGCTTTCCCTTGCGGCACATCAACTTTTTTATCAATGATGATGAAGCTTGCAGCGCTGTTAATGCACTTATCATAATACTTTGGATGATCTACAAAAACAAGATCACCTTCTTCTACTTTATGTATTTCATTGATGCCTGTTGCATTGCCATCAACATTGCCGGTTAATTCGGCACCGATAAATTCAGCCAGCCATTTTACAGAAACAGGAGAAGGGAATTGCATGTAATAATTTTTGACAAAGGTAATATGCTTTGCCTGTACACTTTTGTGAAAGCCTGACTGCGTAAGCGGGTATTTTTTTTCATTAACATAAAATTTTTAAGTCAGCATAAACATGCAAAACAATGTATGATACAGCGATCATCATTGCATGATTGTATCAATACTTTCAATGATGATGATAACACAATAAAAATAGCGATCGCTGTAATGCAGTGATAGCAATGGTTTCAGCAGCATACAATTAATGTATGAACAGCATCATTAACTATCATCAACGTTTGTTGTTGCTGATACATTCATCAACGATCATCAAAACTGTTTTCCATTATCCACAAGCCATATTAAAATGTGAATAAAAAAGTGAACATTTTTTTTCTATATAGCGAAATTTATTTTTAATATTGTGCAGGGAAATTTATTTCCCGGTACTTACTAACCCATTCATATAATAAAGCTCGGTCGAAATACCGGGCTTTCTTATTTTTATGATGTGCTGTTTATCGTTTAGCAAAGTAATGATCTCATAAATAATTTTTAAAGGTTGGTTTAAGGTTTAAATGTTTAGATCATTTACTAAACACCTCAACTCCTAAACATCTAAGCCTGCATTTACAATCATTCTATAATTTTTTCGCTTGAATTTTTACTGCATCATTTATAAACCATTCAATGTGTTATCACAGTTTACTTCGCAGGAAGGCAAGCAGGTATTGAAAGATTTTTTTGATGTGCCCACCGATGTATATGCAGTTGGAAGACTGGATTACGATAGTGAAGGACTGTTGATTTTAACGAATGATAAAAAAGTAAACCATGCCCTGCTGAACCCGTTGCAGCAACATGAAAGGGAATACTGGGTGCAGGTAGATGGCAGCATTACAACAGCAGCCATTGCTGCACTGCAACAGGGGGTAACCATTTCCATTGATGGAAAAAAATACCGCACCAATAAATGCAGGGCCACCATTTTTGAAACAGTACCAACAGTGCCCGACAGAAACCCGCCGGTGCGTTTTAGAAAAAACATTCCTACCAGTTGGATAAAAATAATATTGACCGAAGGCAAGAACAGGCAGGTAAGAAAGATGACAGCAGCAGTTGGATTTCCTACGCTTCGGTTGATCAGGAACCGCATTGAAAAATGTACATTGGATGGATTGATGCCCGGTGAAATGAAAGTGTTTACCCAGGCCGAAATGTACCGGCTGCTGGCGTTAAATAAATAGTGCTGCCGATAAAAGTGCTGTTGACAATAGAAT
>CAXTPJ010000329.1:0-4674 GCA_964245855.1 uncultured Ferruginibacter sp.
AACTGCAAAGCATATTGCAGGAAAGAAAAAGATAAAAAGTATAGATATTTACAGGAATATTTTTACAAGCAATACTGTCAAAAGTTTAACAGCAAAATTATTAGACACAGACTTCACGATTAAAAATGTTGCGGAAAATTGTCATTTCATCAGCAGTGACATTTCTTTTATCATTCTCACAAAAACTGGAAAAGAAAAAACAAAATTATTATATACTGACCATCTTGAAATTGCTGATTATTCGACTTTAGAAATTGACCCAAACAATAAAGTGGTTTTAACTGGCTACCCTGTTGATCTTGCGGAAGCCGGAATGAATGGCACAGATATTTTATCTAATAAAACGACAACTTTTAATCAGCTTTTATTTGATACCACATGTAAAATGTTGGGATATAAATTATTTTCTTGCAGTGGAGACAGCGGAGCACCGTTGTGGGTTGAAGTAGCGGGAAAGTTTTATGTTATTGCTATTCATCATGGAGGACCCGAGAACGGGACGATTTTTGACACCGAAGAAAAAAGAAACAGTGCAGCCGTAATAAGAGAGAGTATTTTGATATACAAATAATTTTTCACTAAACTGAAATGCTCTCTTAAATACCTATTACTGCTTCCAAAGCTTCATCAGCATCTTTGTGCATAAAGTTAGCTTGATAGCCGATTGTGGTGGTGATTGACGTATGCCGATATAATTTTTGTAACATCTGCACGGGAATTTTATCTCCTGAAATATTTCCAAATGTATGCCGTGCAATATGCATCGTCAACTTTTTGCTTGTTTCAATTAAAGATGCAATTTCTACCAGTTGTTCGTTAACTGTTTTTGTTTTTTGCGCAATGCGCTGCTGAACGGCGTAAAGATTATCCATGTCGGCCACGCCTTCTAGATCAGGGAATACCAGATTATGAACTGGGTTTTCCCTTTTATATTGTTCCAAAATCCGCATCACTTTTTCAGGAGTTTTCAAAGAACCACCCTTACTGTTTTTACCCATGGAGTAATAAAGGCGATCATTTTGAAAGTCAGACCATCTCAAACGGAAAACATCAGAAATCCGCATGCCAGCGAAATAGAAAGAGAACAACCAAATATTGCGGGCATGATTTAGCAATGAACCAGCGGGCAAATCCAATTCTTCCATTGCCTTTACTTCTTCGGCAACCAATCCCATTTTGATCGTATCAGGAAATTTGATGACAATCTTATCCTTACCGAAAGGGTAGTATTTGCGATCAACAATATTTCCTGAAATAGCTTGATTAAATATTGTGCGGATGACGATTAGATAATTTACGATTGTGCGGTCGGTGATATTTCTGGTGCCTTTTAAATAAGCCATGAACCGTTTTAACAGGGGAGGGTTTATTTCCGTAAACGTTATGTCGGAGCCGTTGAGGAACTTTCTAAAATGATCGATGCGGGGTTTATCCGCAGACCGCCTGTTGAATTTACCGTGCTTATTGAGGTTATCTAAATAAATAGCGGCCTGCTTGAAAAACGTTGCATGTTTGGCAGAGGTAATCCCTCTTTTGATGGCACTGGAAGACACATCATTTTTCTCGGTTTCAAGATCAAGCAGTTTGCTATTGGCTTCGGCGATCTTGGTACGGATAAAATTGTTCAGCCGTTGCGAATTCGGATGCGATTTTTTAACGACTTGGTTAGTTTCATCCCACTGTTTTAATGTAACGTTATGACCGATATAAGTATAAGAAGTAACGCGATCTTTTGTGATGCGTATTGCAATAGGGTATAACTGATCCGCTGGATTGCTGGCTTTGCCAATTCCTTTTTTTCTTAGAACTGCTTTTAACGTAGACATAAAATAAGGTTTTAGGTGCTTAAGTTATCTCTATAAAGATACGAATTAGGTACAACATAGGTACAACATTCGGCGTTTTTCTATGAACTATTTTGAAATGATATTTTGATAAAACGTAGGCTGGTAAAAGGTTATATGGTTCATATCAAACCATATCAATCCAATTGAGATAGAACTTAAAATCCTGTTCCCCGCAACGGGAGTGACGGTTCGATTCCGTTCCCGAGTACTTTAAAAGCCGATCATTGATCGGCTTTTTTGTTTTATCAGTTGCTGTATTTATTCTTTTATAATGGTCAGTGTATAGCTGGTACTTCTTCCTCCCTGTTCATTTTTTTGCAGCACATTTTTTTCAAGCAAATCCTGCAAATCCCTCGTAGCCGTAGCCTTGGAAGTTTTAGTGATGGAAATGTATTTTGTCGCATTCATGCCACCTTCAAATCCCTGCGGGCCTGCTTGCAGCATTTTGCCAATCACTTTTAACTGGCGCTCATTCAACATTGATTTGTAACGGTCAAAAAAAGAAGTTTTATGCAAGGTAAAATGGATAAGTTCTTTTGCTGCAACCTGGGCTGCTACAATGGTTGTAACAAAATATTTAATCCATGCTGTAATCTCGTTACTGCGTTGTGCCGTTTCTAAAGCCTGGTAATATGGTTTTTTATTTACTTCTATGGTTTGCGACAAACTGAGCAATACAGGATTGCCGGTTGTTTGTGACAATGCTTTTTCTGCAATGGCCCTTCCAATCCTGCCGTTCCCATCTTCAAAAGGGTGTATCGATTCAAAATACAAATGAGCAATGGCAGCCCGCACCGGCGCCTTTTTTATCTCTTTTGTATTACCCGGGGCAGTGTCATTAAACCACTGGATAAACTGCTTCATTTCTTTTGCTACCCGTGTTGAAGGAGGGGCTTCAAAATGGATATTTTCTTTTCCTATCGTTCCTGAAATAACCTGCATTGGCTCCTGGTGCGAACGCCATATGCCAACACTTATGTGCGATTGTTTTTGCAGTAGCATTTTGTGCCAGGAAAAAAGCATTTCTTCAGTGAGGGGCATTGCAAATGTATTACGAACCGCCACCATTAATTCTCCTGCTCCCTGTGCATTTTTGTCCTTTATACGCTCTTGTTTTTTATTTATCCCGAGGTTGTTTTTTATAGATGAAACAACATCCTGCCTGCTCAGGTATTCTCCTTCTATCGCCGAAGTTTTAATTGCTTCTGTTACCATAGCATTGATGATCGACTCGATCCTGACATCTTCCGGCATTGCTTTTAAAAGCCCGGTGGTGTGTCCTGTTTCCTGCACAAACGCAAATAACGCATCTTCAACTTCATGAAGCGTGTAAATAAAGTTGGGCCAGTTTTTTTGTTGCCAATTATAATGCATGCGCCAATTATACAATTTATTCGGCTCAAATATAGCAAAAAAATGAGCCGAATAGTATCGCTATTCGGCTCATTGATTATTTAAAAGATGTAATTAGGATTACATTCTGCTGTTATCCAGCGTAGACCTCAACGTTTGTAACAAATTGGAAAGCTCATATGGCTTTGCCAAAAAAGCTTCGGCGCCACAATCATGAATGCTCTTTTCCATTTCAACATTGGCAGAAAAAAGCACTACCGGTATATGCTTCGTTTCACCGGTTGATTTTAGTTTTTTGCATATCTCCCGGCCATCAGCTCCACCTAATGAAACATCAAGCAATAGTATGTCGGGTTTAAAATTACTGATAGTGCTGTCAACTTCCTGCCAACGGGAAACACCTTCCGCAATGTACCCGTTTAATTTAAGCGTAATCTTTGCCAACGTGAGGATGTCCACATCATCATCTACCACCAAAATTTTATCCATACAATTTATATTAAAATAATGTTTGTTTTAATTAACGATGTTTTCCTGCAATTGATTGTTCTGTTCAGCACTTAATGGCAGTGAAAAATAAAAGGAAGAACCTTTGATCTCTTTTTCCATCCATATTTTACCATGGTGGCGGCTGATGATATCCCTGCAGATGTATAAGCCCAATCCAAAACCTGATATGTGTACCGACATCTCTTTGGTGCGGTAAAACCGGCCAAAAATTTCTTCACTTTCATCTGCTGGTATGCCAATGCCAAAATCCCTTACCCTGATGACGAGTTGATCATTTTTTACACTTGCGCTTACCAGTACATTATCTTCTCCCGGAGAATATTTAATGGCGTTCGACAACAGGTTAATCAATACCTGTTCTATACGCTGGCTATCGCCATCAATTATCTGCCTGCTCAGCTCATCGGTTCTTTTAATAGTATGGGTAACCGTTACCATTTGTACAGAAGCGATGGTATCATTGATCAGTTCGTCAATATTAAATGGCTTTATGTCAAGTTGTAACTGCCCGCTTTGAATTTTTGATACATCCAGCAGGTCTTTAATCAAACGTTCCAGTTTATAAACACTTTCCAAACCCTTTTGAACAAACTGCCTGTTGGGTTCTTTGTCTTCAATTGCTTTCAAAAGATCGAGGTAACCTTTAATACTGGTGAGCGGCGTTTTTAACTCGTGGCTTGCAATGCCAATGAACTCATCCTTTCTGTGCTGGCTTTCTTTTACTTCCAGCATAAATTTATTAAAGCCCTGTATCAGCGTACTGATCTCATCTTTGCCATCATCTGTTATAGTAAGGTTGTAATTGCCAGTTTTGCGCACTTCCTGCATGGTATTTACGAGGTACAGCAAACGCCTCGAAATATAGGGTTGCACCACAAGTGCTATCACAAAACAAAACGCTATTGCAACCAGCAACAAAATGGCAGCTATACCATACTTGGCTTTTTTAATTGCTTCCAGTTCT